>JAKBCB010000042.1 GCA_021808185.1 Pseudomonadota bacterium | reverse complement strand
CGGGCTGACGGCCAATATCGGCCTGTCCTACACGCTGAAATTCCTGTGGGCGCCGGTGCTGGACCACGCCGCCCCACCGCTCGGCCTTGCCCGCCTGGGGCGGCGGCGGGGCTGGCTGCTGGCGGTCCAGCCGTTGCTGGCGCTCGCCTGCCTCGGCATGGCGTTCTCCGACGCGGCCACCGCGCCGGTCGTCACCGTGGCGGCGGCGGGCGTGATCGCGTTCCTCTCGGCCACCCAGGACATCGCCATCGACGCCTGGCGCATCGAGACCTTCCCCAGCCGGATGCAGGGGGCCGCGAATGCCGCCTATGTCTGGGGCTATCGCATCGCCATGCTGGTCTCCGGCGCCGGCGTCATCACCCTGGCCGGCCCGCTCGGCTGGCATGGCGCGCTGCTGCTGGTGGCCGGCCTGCTCGCGGCCGGGGTGCTGGTGACATGGGCGGCACCGGAACCGTCGGTCGAGATCGTGGCCCCCGCCCTCGGCGGCTTGGCCACGCGGCTGGGCAACGCCGTGCTCGATCCGCTGCGGGATTTCCTGCTGCGGCCGGGCGCCTGGGCCATCCTCGGCTATGTCGCGCTGTTCAAGCTGGGCGAGGCGATGGCGGGCGTGATGCTGGCGCCGTTCTACCACGATCTCGGCTTCAACCGCGCCGCCGTCGCCGCCGCCATCGGCCCGTTCTCGCTCGCCGCCACCATCGCGGGCTACGCCACCGGCGCCTGGATCGTTGCCCGCATCGGCTTGCAGCGCGCGCTGATCCTGACTGGCTTCTTCCAGATGGCGGTGATGGCGATGTACGTGCTGCTGGCGCGGTCCGCCGGCAACCATGCGGTGCTGTACGCGACGGTGGTGCTGGAGGCGTTCGCGGAAGGGGTCGCCGATGCCGCGTTCCTGACCTACCTGTCTGGCCTGTGCTCCGCCGCGC
Source organism: Pseudomonadota bacterium (assembly GCA_021808185.1). Taxonomy (GTDB): domain Bacteria; phylum Pseudomonadota; class Alphaproteobacteria; order Acetobacterales; family Acetobacteraceae; genus CAJCJG01. Next base: position 12,856 of record JAKBCB010000042.1, on the reverse strand, counting down.
ACACGGCGACCCAGTTCGCGCTGCTGTCCTCGGTGGCCCCCCTGGCCTTGCGCACGGTCGGAGGTTTTTCCGGGTTTTTCGCCGCTTCGCTAGGCTGGACGGCGTTCTACGGAGTCGCCATGGCCGCCTCGCTGCCGGCGATGCTGCTGATGCTGTTCATTCTCCGGCGCTACCCGCCGGCCGAACGGTAGGCGTCAGGGGATCTTGCGCGTGCGCATGCCGAGCGAGATGGCCAGTTTCTGCACACGGCTGGCTTTCTCGGCCACCCCGCTGATGCCCTCGCGCCGCGCCAGTTCCGCCCACACCTCATCGGCGCGGATGCCCGCGTTCACCCATATCACCAGCAGGTGATACAGCACGTCGGCGCTCTCGGCGATCAGCGCCGAGCGGTTGCCGGCAACCGCCTCGATCAGGCATTCGACGGCTTCCTCGCCGAATTTCTGCGCCACCTTGGCGGTGCCGCGCGAGAGCAGCCGGGCGGAATGGCTGGTGGCGGGGTCGGCATCGCGCCGGCTCATCACCACGCCCCACAGCCGGTCGAGCACCGCCGCCGACTCGGCCCCAAGCGGTGCCGGCACGAGCGCGGGCATGACCTTGGTCTTGGCCTTGGTCTTGGTCGTCTTGGTCTTCGCCTTGACCGAGAGCGCCTTGCCCTTGGTTGCGGGCTTCTTCTTCGGGGCTGCTTTCCTGGCCATGGTCTATGCCGCCATCATCGGACGCGGCAGGCGCACGGGCAGGCCGGCCTCGGCCAGCGCCGCCTTCACCTGGGCCACGGTGAACGTGCCGAAATGGAACACGCTCGCCGCCAGCAGTCCGGTCGCGCCCGCCTCGGCGCCCTCGACGAAATGCCGCAGCGTGCCGACGCCGCCCGAGGCGATCACCGGCACCCGCACCGCGCCGCACACCGCGCGCAGCAGATCGAGATCGAAGCCGCGCCCGGTGCCGTCGCGGTCCATGCTGGTCAACAGAATCTCGCCCGCCCCCAATTCCGCCACCTGCCGGCACCACGACACCGCGTCGATCCCGGTGTCGCGCCGCCCGCCATGCGTGAACACATGCCACTGGCCGGGCGCGGTCTGCTTGGCGTCCACCGCCACCACCACGCACTGGCTGCCGAATTTCTCCGCCGCTTCCCGCACCAGCTCGGCGCGCGCGACGGCGGCGGAATTGATGCTGCATTTGTCGGCGCCGGCCAGCAGCAGATTGCGCATGTCGGACACCGAACGGATGCCGCCGCCCACCGTCAGCGGCAGGAACACGCGCGCCGCCGTGCGCGCCACCACATCGAGGATGGTGTCGCGGTTCTCGTGGCTCGCGGTGATGTCGAGGAAGGTCAGTTCGTCGGCGCCGGCCGCGTCGTACACCGCCGCCTGCTCCACCGGGTCCCCGGCGTCGCGCAGCGAGACGAAATTCACGCCCTTGACGACGCGCCCGTCCTTCACGTCCAGGCATGGAATGACGCGCAGTTTCAGCACCGCAAGACTCCCTTCATTATTCCTTTGCCGGGATCGCGCGCGCCGATGCAAGGCCCGTCACCGCATCGCGGATGCACGCATGACGCACCGGAATGGACAAGTCGGCAAAATATCCGGTCAGGCCGCGAGCAGGGCGAGCGCCGCCGCCGGATCGACGCGGCCATCATACAGCGCGCGCCCGACGATCACGCCGTCGATTGTCCCCCGCTCGGCGCGCGCGGCGGCGGCCTTGAGCGCCACCAGATCGTCCATGCCGCCGACACCGCCGGAGGCGATAACGGGGGTGGAGATCCGCGCGGCCAGGGCCAGCGTCTGGTCGAGGTTCAGCCCGCCCAGCATGCCATCGCGCCCGATATCGGTGAACACGATCGCCGCCGCCCCGGCATCCTCGAATTTCTCCGCCAGCTCGATCGCGGACAGCGACGAGGTCTCGGCCCAGCCTTCCGTCGCGACAAACCCGTCGCGCGCGTCGATCCCGACGACGACGCGGCCGGGATAGGCGCGGCACGCCTCGCGCACCAGGGCGGGGTTCTTCGCCGCGATGCTGCCGAGGATGACGCGGCGCACCCCGGCCGCGAGCCACCGCTCGATCCCGGCGCGGTCACGGATGCCGCCGCCGAGCTGCACCGGAATCGTCGCCGCCGCCAGGATCGCCGCCACCGCCGCCTCGTTCACCGGCTTGCCGGCGAAGGCGCCATTCAGATCGACCACATGCAGCCAGGCGCAGCCAGCCGCTTCCCAGGCGCGGGCCTGCGCGCCGGGATCGTCGGAATACACCGTCGCGTCGTCCATCACCCCGCGCCGCAGCCGCACGCAGGCGCCGTCCTTGAGGTCGATGGCGGGATACAGCGTGAGCGCCGGCATCAGATCCGCCCGCCCGGTTGCAGCACCTTGTAGTAGTGCAGGCCGCGCACGGTCTTGCCGCCGGCGCGCGCATAGGCCGGATGCACACCCCAGCGGATGTAGCCGAGCGACTCGTAGAGCGCGATCGCCGCCTCCTGCGTCTCGCGCACGTCCAGGTTGAGAAGGTGGTAGCCGAGGCCGCGCGCGGCATCCTCGACCCGCAGCGTCATCAGCCGCGCCAGCCCATGCCCGCGCGCATAGGGCGCGATGTAGGAATGCTCCAGCCGGGCGGCGAAGGCCTGCGCCTCGTTGTTGCGCGGCGGACGGACCAGTTGCACCGAGCCGACGATCGAGCCGTCCAGCCGGCCCACGAACAGCACCCGCTCGGGCACCAGCAGCACACCCCGGAAATACATCTCCAACGCAGTACGGGCCTGCGGGTTCACCCAGCCGAAGCCGCCGCCCTCGATGATCGCGGCATTGGTGGCCTCGCACAGCGACGCCAGATCCTCGTCGCCGAACTCGCCGATGCGTTCGACGGTGCGGCTGTGGCCGTCCGCGGCGCCACTGTCGGGGGCTTCGGGCAGGGCCGAAGGGATTTGCGACATATTACTGGGTCCAGCGCAGGAAATTGGCGAGGATTTGCAGCCCCACCTCCTGGCTTTTCTCGACATGGAACTGGGTGCCGGCGCGGTTGCCGGCGGCGACCATGGCCACGACCGGGCCGCCATACTCCGTCGTGGCGATGGTTTGCGCGGGATCGCCGCCGACAAGCGCGAAACTGTGTACGAAATAGCCGTGGTCGCCCGGCACCAGCCCGGCCAGCAGCGGATGCGCGCCCGGCTCGAACAGCAGCTCGTTCCAGCCCATCTGCGGCAGGCGCAGGGCGGGCGGCACGTCCATCGCCGCCACGTCGCCCGCGATCCAGCCGAAGCCCCTGGTGACGGTGTGCTCCAGCCCGCGCGCCGCCATCAGTTGCATGCCCACGCAAATGCCGAGGAACGGCGTGCCGGCATCCGTGGCGTGCTCGATGGCCTGCCGCATCCCGTCCAGTGCCGCCAGCCCCCGCGCGCAATCGGCAAAGGCGCCTTGGCCGGGCAGCACGATGCGGTCCGCGCGCGCCACCACATCTGGGTCGGCGGTGATCGCCACCTGCGCCGGCACCCCGGCGCGCTCCCCGGCCAGCGCCAGCGCGCGCGAGGCGGAGGCGAGGTTGCCGCTGCCGTAGTCGATGACGACCACTTTCATGCGAGCGCCCCCGGGATCAGGTCCGGCCGCCGATCCAGCAGGCGGGCCAGCGCCGCATCCTGGTCGGCGGCGGCGACGACATGGACCAGCGTGTAGCCGGCTTGCGCGAGCGACCAGCGGCGCAGATCCTGGCCGAACAGGCCGAACGCCCAGTGCAGCGCGACCATCGCCGGCACCCCCGCCGCCGGCGCGGCAAAGGCGGGGATCAGCAGCCACGCGCACAGCCCCAGCACGCCCGGCCCCCAGGCACGATGCGCGAGCAGCCAGAGCGGGCCAAGGACAAACGCGCCCCAGGCGAACCCCTCGCGCACCAGCACCGGCGCCCGGTTCGGCATCGTGTGGGTGGTGTAGATCCTCATAGCGCCCCCTTGGTCGAGGGAATCGCGTCGCCCAGGCGCGGGTCCGGCGCCAGCGCCATGCGCAGGGCGCGCGCCGTCGCCTTGAAGCAGGCTTCCGCGACATGGTGCGCGTTGGTCCCCGCCTTGGCAGTAATATGGAGATTGATCAGCGCGTTGAACGTGAGCGCGCGGAAAAATTCCTCGAACAATTCCGTGTCCATGGTGCCGATCTTCGGCTGGCGGAACGCCACCGCCCACGCCAGGAACGGCCGGCCCGAAACGTCGATGGCGGCTTCGGCCAGCGCCTCATCCATCGGCACGATGGCGTGGCCGAAGCGCGAAATGCCGCGCTTGTCGCCGACCGCCTGCGCGATGGCCCGGCCCAGCACGATCCCGACATCCTCGGTGGTGTGGTGGAAATCCACATGCAGGTCGCCCTTCGCCACCACCGTCAGGTCGAACAGCGCGTGGCGGGTGAGCGAGGTGAGCATGTGGTCGAGGAAGCCGATGCCCGTCTCGATCTCCGCACGGCCGGTGCCGTCGAGATCGAGCGTCAGGCTGATATCGGTTTCAGATGTGGTGCGGGTGAGCGTCACGGTGCGGGACATGGCCCAGCACCTAGCGCACCGGACGGGCAAGGGCAAAGGGGCGTTCGCGCGGCCAGCCCCGGCCGGCCCGCCGCCGCGCTTGTGAGGCCGCGAGGGACCATGGTATGTTAACAAAGTGAGCTTATTCCTGACGGGCGGCAATCGGGGGGAAGCATGAGAACCGGATATCGCGCGCTGGCGGGCCTCGCCCTGCTCGCCGGACTGGTGGGATGCAGCGGCCTGACCCAGGTGCAGGACACGCTTTCCAGGTTCGATGAGGGGGCGCACGCGGCGGCGGTGGCGCAGATGTCCTTTTTCCGCGCCGCGCGGACCGCCGAATGCGACGCGCAGTTCTATGGCGCGGCCTACGACTATGCCGTCGGGAACGCCCCGGCGATCGACATGCGCGGCACCTGCACCCCGCAGCGGCTGACCGACGCGCAACTCGCCATCCGGCAGGATCTGATGAACGCCATCACCCTGTACGCGGACCAGCTCCAGGCGCTCGCGACCACGGACGACAACAAGAAGCTCGACAGCAATGCCCAGGCTCTCGCGGGCAAGATCAACGGGCTGGCCAAGAGCGGCGGGCTGCGCGATGCCTCGATCGCCGGGGGTGTCGAGGCGGCGGTGATCGGCCTGACGGGCATGGCGCTCGACAACACCAGGTTCAACGACATTCGGGGCGCCGCGACCGCCGAACAGGACAACCTCGCGACGGTGCTGGCCACGCTGAAGCGTGAGAACGTCACCATGGCTGCCGGCATCGACAGCAGCCTGGGCACGATCCGCGCCGAGATCGCGACCGTGCTGGCGAAAACGAAGGAGCGCGCCGGCCCCTCGGTGTTCTTCGACGTGGCGCGGGCGCGCGGCCTGCTACAGCGGGCGAATCCGTTCGGGGTTTCGGCCTCGGCCGGGATGACGGACAGCGGCCCGGCGCCGGACAGTGTGGCCGCGCGGCTCAACGCCACGCTCGAAAGTCTGACCGTTGCCAATCACGCCATCGCAACCGCCGGCACCGGCGGGATTGTCGCCGCCGTCAACGACCTCGTGGCGCGGGCGCGCGAGGCGCAGGGCCTGGACGCCGCCCTCAACCCGTAACGCCGTCAGGGACGAAGGCACGCCCCCATGCCAACTCCAGCCCAGACTCTCGACGTTTCCAGCGCGATCGCCAACATCCGCTCGGCGCAGCAGGCGCTCGATTCGATCATGGCCACGACCGGCGACAGCGCGGTGCTGTCCGATCTCACCGCGACCTATCGTGAGCTGGACAACCAGATGACCCTGCTCCTCGCGGCCCAGAACGCCGCCGACGACACGGCGTTCGCGGCCGCCACGGCCAGCCTCAAGGCCCGGGCCGGGACGCTGAAGGACGAGGAAGCCCGGGTCCAGAAGACTGTCGGCAAGATCGCCATGGCGGCGCACATCGTCGGCTATATCGCCCAGGCCGTCACCTTGATCGCGGCGCTTTGAGCGCGGTTACGCCACCTTCACCTCGGCAATGAAGCGGCCGATTTCCTGTTCCAGGTCGGCGGCCTGCCCGGACAACTGCCCGGACGCGGCCAGCACCTGCCCGGCCCCCGCGCTGGTCTGACCGACGTCCTGTTGCATTCCGGCGATATTGGCGATCAGCCCGACGACGTCGCCGATGCGCTGCGCGCCCTCGGCTAGGTTGCGCACCACCCCATCGGTCCGCCAGGCGTCGTCCGCCGCCCGCGCCGAGACGCGCGAGCTGTCCGCCACCCGGCGCGAGATCTCCGCGATGGAGGCCGCCAGCTCCTCCGACGCGCTGGCCACGGCCTGGACATTGACGCTCGCCTCATCCACTCCGGCGGCGGCGCCGGAGCGTCCCGCCATGGTCCGGGCGGCGTTCTCGGACAGCGTCTGCGCGGTCGCTTGCAACTGCGCGGCCGCGGTTGCCACCACGCCCACGATCTGGCCGGCGCGCCCCTCGAACGCCTGCAATTTGGCTTCGAGCCTGCCGCGCCGCGCGCGTTCATCGAGCAGCATGTCCTCCTGGTTTGTAACAGTACGGGGCCGAACCACCATGGGAATGCCGTACGTGCGCGGCGGGTCGCCGAACACCCGGGTGCCTTGCCGCCGAAGCCACCGGGCGCCATGTAGCGGCCCATGCAGACCAACACACATCCCCCTCACGACCCCGTCGGCTGGCACGGCACCACCATTCTGTGTGTCCGCCGCGACGACGCCGTGGCCATGGCCGGCGATGGCCAGGTCACGCTCGGCCAGACCGTCATCAAGGGCAACGCCCGCAAGGTGCGCCGCATCGGCGCCGGCAACAGCGTGCTCGCCGGGTTCGCCGGCGCCACCGCCGACGCCTTCACCCTGCTGGAGCGGCTGGAGGCGAAGCTGGAACGCTTCCCCAACCAGCTCGAACGCGCCTGCGTCGAACTGGCCAAGGACTGGCGCACGGACCGCTACCTGCGCCGGCTGGAGGCGATGCTGGCGGTGGCCGACAAGGACCGCAGCTTCACCCTGACCGGCAACGGCGACGTGCTGGAACCGGAGGACGGCATCATCGCCATCGGCTCCGGCGGCAACTACGCGCTGGCCGCCGCGCGGGCGCTGATGGAGGTTCCCGGGCTCAGCGCCGAACAGGTCGCCCGCCGCGCGATGAAAATCGCCGGCGATATTTGTGTCTATACAAATTACAACGTGATCGTCGAGACGATCGCGTAAGGATTACTCATGGAAGTCCCCACCTACTCCCCGCGCGAGATCGTCTCGGAACTCGACCGCTTCATCGTCGGCCAGAACGACGCCAAGCGCGCGGTGGCCATCGCGCTGCGCAACCGCTGGCGCCGGCAGCAACTGCCGGAGGCGCTGCGCGAGGAAGTCGTGCCGAAGAATATCCTCATGATCGGCCCGACCGGCTGCGGCAAGACCGAGATCGCGCGCCGGCTGGCCAAGCTGGCGCAGGCCCCGTTCCTGAAGGTCGAAGCCACCAAGTTCACCGAGGTCGGCTATGTCGGCCGCGACGTGGAAAGCATCGTGCGCGATCTGGTGGACGTCAGCATCAACATGCTGCGCGACTCCAGCCGCAAGGAAGTCCAGGCCAAGGCGGAACTCGCCGCCGAGGAACGCCTGATCACCGCGCTGTGCGGCGAGCAGGCGGCGGCGGTGACGCGCTCCAAATTCCGCAAGATGCTGCGCGGCGGCGAGTTCGAGGACAAGGAAATCGAGATCGCCGTCGCCGAGGCCGGCCCCAACCCGATCGGCCAGATCGACCTGCCGGGCATGCCGCCGAGTCAGATGATCAACCTCGGCGAGATGCTGAAGGGCATGGTCGGCGGCCGGACGGCGGCGCGGAAAATGCCGGTCGCGGCGGCGCGGAAAGTGCTGGAGCGCGAGGAGGCGGACAAGCTGCTCGACAACGACCGCCTGACCAAGGACGCGGTCGCCCACGCCGAGCAGAACGGCATCGTCTTCCTCGACGAGATCGACAAGATCTGCGCCCGCACGTCGGAGGGCGGGTTCCGCGGCGGCGATGTCTCGCGCGAGGGGGTGCAGCGCGACCTGCTGCCGCTGATCGAGGGGACCACGGTCAGCACCAAGCACGGCACGGTGAAAACGGACCACATCCTGTTCATCGCCTCGGGCGCGTTCCATCTGGCCAAGCCATCCGACCTGCTGCCCGAGTTGCAGGGCCGCCTGCCGATCCGCGTGGAACTCTCCCCGCTGTCGCGCGCCGACCTGCGGCGCATCCTGACGGAGCCGGAACATTCGTTGCTGAAACAATACGCCGCCCTGCTCGGCACCGAAGGGGTGACGCTGCGCTTCGACGACCCGGCGGTGGACGCGCTGGCCGATCTGGCCGCCGACATCAACGACCGTGTGGAGAACATCGGCGCGCGCCGGCTGCACACGGTGCTGGAGCGGCTGCTGGAGGAGATCAGCTTCTCCGCCAGCGACCGCGGCGGGCAGAGCATCGTGGTGGACGCGGCCTACGTGAAGGACCGCGTCGCGCCGCTGGCGCAGAAGGGCGATCTGAGCCGGTTCATCTTGTAGCTTCCGCAGGCGCGCCATGTTATAACGTGCGTGGAAACGGAGGGTGGCATGGCGACGCTGAAGCTGCGGGCGGTCGGGAACTCGGTGGGCGTGGTGTTTCCGCGCGACGTGCTCGCACGCCTCGGCGTGCGCGAGGGCGATGTGCTCCACATCGTCGAGACCAAGGACGGCGTTGTTCTCACGCCCCTCGATCCGGCATCGGCGGAACAGTTGGAGGCCGGGCGCGAGGTGATGCGGCAGTATCGGGATACGTTGCGCATTCTCTCGCAATGACCGAATTCAACTGGCTCAGTCGTGAGGCGATCGGGTTTCTGCACACCGAAAGCCTGCGCGAGCACGGCGGATTGCCCGGGCTTCGCGACGACGGGCTGCTGGAGAGCGCGCTGGCGCGGCCACGGAACCTGCATGCGCACGAGGATGTGGCAGACATCTTCGCCCTGGCGGCGTGTTACGGCGTGGCCCTGGCGAAGAACCATCCGTTCAACGACGGCAACAAGCGCATCGCCTTCATCGCCTCGCTGACGTTGCTCCTGCTGCACGGATGGCGCACCGTCGCCGATCAGGGCGCGGCGGCCGCGATCATGCTCGACGTGGCCGCTGGCGCGACGGGCCAGGACGGTTACGCGGCTTGGCTGCGCGACCACGCGCAACCGCGCGCCTGACCTCCGCTTCCAAGCCAGACCGGATTGATCCAGATCATCGCTCCGCGCGCGCCCGGGTGATCATTCCGCGCTGGCGCACACGCCACGCTGGCATGCGGCGCCGGCGGTGCTAGGCTGACGCAAATTTCGGAGGAGGCAGTCACATGAACAGGGTCGCACTCGTCACCGGTGGCACGCGCGGCATCGGCGCGGAGATCAGCAAGGAATTGCAGGCGGCAGGGCGCACGGTGGTCGCCACCTACGCCCATAACGACGATGCGGCCCAGGCCTTCGCCGCCGAGACCGGCATCAAGGCGATGAAATTCGACGTGGCCGACTACGAGGCGTGCGAGGCCGCGGTCAAGAAGATCACCGCCGAGGTGGGCACCATCACAATCCTGGTGAACAATGCCGGCATCACCCGCGACGCCACGCTGTCGAAAATGACGCGCAAGATGTGGGACGAGGTGATGGATACCAATCTCGGCTCCTGCTTCAACCTGTGCCACCTGACCTTCGACGGCATGAAGGCGGAGAAATTCGGCCGTATCGTCAATATCGGCAGCATCAACGGCCAGGCTGGCCAGTACGGCCAAGTCAACTACGCCGCCGCCAAGTCCGGCATTCACGGCTTCACCAAGGCGCTCGCCCAGGAAGGGGCGCGCTTCAACATCACCGTCAACGCGGTCGCCCCGGGCTATGTCGATACCGACATGGTGCGCGCGGTGCCGCCGGACGTGTTGCAGAAGATCGTGGCCCGCATCCCGGTCGGCCGCCTCGGCCACGCCGACGACATCGCCCGTGGCGTGGTGTTCCTCACCGCCGACCACGCCGATTTCATCACCGGCTCGACACTGTCGATCAACGGCGGCCAGCACATGTACTGAGGGCAGGCGCGCGGGGCGGGTTTCCCCCGTCCCGCGCGCCTGCTACCTGCGCCCGATGATTCGACCCGCCACCCTCGCGGGCGGCGGCGCGATTGTGTTGTGGGCGTTTCTTGGCCTGCTCTCCCGCGCCGCCGCCAGCATCCCGCCGCTGCAACTCACCGCCATGAGCTTCGCCGTCGCCGCCGTCCTTGGGCTCGGCGTGCTGCTGGCGCGCGGGCGGCTGGCCGACCTGCGGCAGGCGCCACTGGCCTGGGGGCATGGCGTGGGCGGACTGTTCGGCTTCCATGCGCTGTATTTCGCGGCATTGGCCTGGGCACCGGCGGCGGAAGCCAATCTGATCAACTACACGTGGCCGCTGCTGATCGTGCTGCTCTCCGCCGTGCTGCTCGGGATGCGGCTTACGTGGAAGCATGTCGCCGGCACCGTGCTCGGCGCGGCCGGCTGCGTGCTGCTGCTCGGCGGCGGCGCGCATCTGACCGCCGGCGCCCTGCCCGGCTACCTGGCGGCGGTGGCCAGTTCCGTTACCTGGGCCACCTATTCCGTGCTGTCCCGGCGTTTCGCCCGTGTGCCCACCGGCGCCGTCGCCGGCTTCTGCGCCGCCAGCGCGGTGCTGGCCGCCGCAAGCCATTTCGCCTTCGAGCCGACCATCACGCCCGACGGCAGCACGTGGCTCGCGGTGCTGGCGATGGGGCTGGGGCCGGTCGGCGGCGCGTTCTTTCTGTGGGATGTCGGCATGAAGCGCGGCGACCCGCGCCTGCTCGGCACCCTTGCGTACGCGACCCCGGTGGCCTCGACGCTGCTGCTCTGCGCCGGCGGCTTTGCCGCGTTCGGCACGACGCTGCTGGCCAGCGCCGTGCTGGTCGCCGCCGGCGGGCTGGTGGCGGCGCGGGGATAACGGCGGCGTTACGTCGCGTCGTGCGGAACGGTGCGGGCCATGCACGGGTTGCGGGAGAATTCCTCGAACCACGCCGCCAACTTCGGCGCCGAAGCCCGCCACGGCTCATGCGCGAAGCGGAAATCCAGATAGCCGAGCGCGCAGCCGATGGCGATCGAGCCGATATCGACGGTCTGATGCGGCGGCTCCGCCTCCAACGCCGCGAGGGTGCGATCGACCGCCGCCTTCTGCCGCGCCATGAACGCATCGCGGGCGGCTTCCTTCGGCCGCAGCGATTCGCCGCGCCGCGCCACCGCCGCGTCCATGATCCCGTCGCCCATCGCCTGATGCCTCAGCGCAAGCCACCGCGCGCCGCCCGGCGGAGGGAACAGCGGCAGCGCGCCCTCCAGCGAGTCGAGGTATTCGCAGATCACCGGACTGTCGAACAATGCCACCCCGTCCTCGGTGATGAGGCAGGGGATTTTCGACAGCGGGTTGGCCGCGATCAGGTCCGCCGGGGCATTGGCCGGGACCGTCGGCACGCATGTGATCTGACGGTCGATGTCGCGAAAAATGGCGCAGGCCAACACCTTGCGCACGAACGGGCTGGCGGGCGAGTAGAACAGCTTCACGGCGGAACCCCCCCTCAGAATTTGTCTTTGCGCGCCCGGAGATCGGCGAGCGTGGCGACGTCCGCCGCCCGCAGGAACGGGTTGGCCGCGAGTTCGTCGGCGAGCGTGCTCGGCACCGTCGCCTCGCCCCGCGCGCGCAGCCCGCGCACGCGCGCGGCATAGGCCTGCAACGCCGCGTTGTCCGGGGTGGCGTGCAGCGCGAAGCGGGCGTTCGATTCGGTGTATTCGTGGCCGCAATACACCATGGTCCCCGGCGGCAGGGCGGCGAATTTGCGCAGCGAGGCGAACATCTCCGCCGCCGTGCCCTCCAGCAGCCGCCCGCAGCCGAGGGCGAACATGGTGTCGCCGCACAGCAGCACATGTTCGGCATCGAACACATAAGCGATGTGGCCGCGTGTGTGCCCCGGCGTCTCCAGCACATGCGCCGAGGACGTGCCGACGGCGACGCGGTCGCCCTCGGCGACGCTGAGATCGAGCTTCGGCAGCCGGTGCGCGTCCGCCGCGGCGCCGACCATCTTCGCGCCATAGCGCGCGCGCAGCTCCTCCGCCCCGGCAATGTGGTCGCCGTGGTGGTGGGTGAGGAGAATGACATCCAGCCGCCCGCCCGCCGCGTCCAGCACGGCGGCGACGGGCGCGGCCTCGCCCGGATCGACGATGGCCACGGCGCCGCTGCTGTCGCGCAGCAGCCACGCATAGTTGTCGGAGAGGACGGGAATGGCCTGAACGGTGATCATGCGCTCGGGTTTAGCATCCGGGCGGCCGGCCGCAAACCGCCGCGCGATCACACGCCGCGGCGCCGGATCGGCCTGGGCATGCTATACCTCGCGCATGCCGACCGATGCCCACAACGCGGCCGAGTTCTACGCAACCGCGCGCGGGGCGGTGGCGGCGCGGCTGGTGCGCGCGCGGCTGGCGGCGCTGTGGCCGTCGCTGCGCGGGCAGAACGTGCTCGGCATGGGCTATGCCGCCCCCTATCTGCGGCTGTGGCGGGAGGACGCGGCGCGCTGCATCGCGCTGACCCCGGCGCAACTCGGCGCCGCCCGCTGGCCGATGGGCGCCGCGAGCCTGTCCTGCACCGCCGAGGAAGACGCGCTGCCCTTCCCCGATCTGTGTTTCGACCGGGTGCTGCTGGTGCACGGGCTGGAAGCGGCCGAGAACGCGCGCCGGCTGCTGCGGGAGGTCTGGCGCGTGCTGAAGGACGACGGCCGCCTGCTGGTGGTGGCGCCGAACCGGCGCGGCCTGTGGGCCTATGTGGAAAGCACGCCATTCGGCCAGGGCGAGCCGTATTCGCCGGGCCAGATC
>JAKBCB010000576.1 GCA_021808185.1 Pseudomonadota bacterium | reverse complement strand
CACCACCGGCACCACGGCGAACTGCACCGTCTGGTTGAAGGCGAAAGCGCGGCCGCGCAGGCGGCGCGGCACCAGCTCGGCGATGTAGGTGTCGATGGTGACGAGTTCGACGCCGATGCCGATGCCGGCGATCAGCCGCCACAGGCAGACTTCCAGGCCCGTGGTCTGGAACGCCATCACCAGACTCGCCGCGCAGTACCACAGCATCGAAAAGGTGAAGATCGCGCGCCGGCCGTAGGTGTCGGCGACGAAGCCGAGGAAGAACGTGCCGATGAACAGCCCGGCGAAGGTGGCGGCGACGAACAGCGCGGGGCCGGTGAAGATCCCCACCGTGACGTTGGTCAGCAGCCCGTCGCGCACCAGCCCCGGAATGACGTAGGCGGTGACGAACAGGTCGTAGAATTCGAACATCCCGCCCAGCGACAGCAGCGCCACCAGCCGCCAGACATGGCGTGTGGCCGGCAGCCGGTCGAGCCGCGCCAGAATGGCCGACGCGCGCGCCTGCCCCGAAGCCGTGGTGTCCATGCCGTTCCCCCTTTCGGGCTGGTCTCGCCCCTGGCGCGCCGCCCGTCCCGGCGGCAGGATCGGGTGTTTGGCGGGAGGCGACAAGCATGGACGGACGGGGAAGCATCATCGTGACCGGCGGCAGCCGCGGGCTGGGGGCTGCGATGTGCCGCAAGCTCGCGGCGCTGGGCTATCCGGTGGCGGTGAACTACGCGAGCAACGCGGCGGCGGCCGAGGCCGTGGTGCGCGAGATCGCCGAGGCCGGCGGCCGCGCGCACGCGATTGCCGGGGACGTGGCGCGCGAGGACGACGTGGCGCGGATGTTCGACGCGGCGGAACAGGCGCTCGGCCCGCTCGGCGGGCTGGTGAACAACGCCGGCATCGTCGGCGCCGCCGGCCGCTTCGCCGACCTGCCGACCGAGGCGCTGCTGCGCACGCTGGCGATCAACGTGACCGGCACCATGCTGTGCGCGCGCGAGGCGGTGCGCCGGATGTCCACCCGGCGCGGCGGCAAGGGCGGGGCCATCGTCAACCTGGGGTCGGTGGCCTCGCGGCTCGGCGGCCCGGGCGAGTTCGTGCATTACGCGGCGAGCAAGGGGGCGGTGGACAGCTTCACGCTCGGGCTGGCGCGCGAGGTGGCGGAGGAGGGGATCAGGGTCAACGCCGTCGCGCCGGGCCTGATCGAGACCGAGATGAACCCACCGGAGCGCATCGCCCGCGTCGGCCCCTCCATCCCGATGCGCCGCGCCGGGCAGCCGGAGGAAGTGGCCGAGGCGGTGGCGTGGCTGCTCTCGCCCGCCGCGAGTTATGTGACCGGCACCATCCTGACGGTCTCGGGCGGGCGATGAGCGAGCTGCCGCCGCTGGATGCGAGCGTGCTGCCGCAGGGGGTGCGCGCGCGCTTCGTGCGCGGCATCAACGGGCTGCGCGTGCATGTGCTGGAGGCCGGGTTCGATCCGCCCGGCCGGCCTTGCGTGCTGCTGCTGCACGGGTTCCCGGAACTCGCGTTCTCCTGGCGCAAGGTGATGCCGGCGCTGGCCGGGGCGGGGTTCCATGTCGTCGCGCCGGACCAGCGCGGCTACGGCCGCACGACGGGGTGGGACGCGGATTACGACGCCGATATTTCGCCGTTCCGTCTGCTCAACCTCGCGTGCGACGCGCTGGGGCTGGTGTTCGCGCTGGGGCATCGCCGGGTCGCGGCGGTGGTCGGGCACGATTTCGGCTCGCCGGTGGCGGCGTGGTGCGCGCTGACCCGGCCGGACGTGTTCCGGCGCGTGGCGCTGATGAGCGCGCCGTTCACCGGGCCGCCGGACCTGCCGTTCGGGGGCGACCCCGAGGCCGCGCCGGCGGAGGAGGACGTGCACGCGGCGCTCGCCCGGCTCGATCCGCCGCGGAAGCATTATCAGTGGTATTTCTCCACGCGCGCGGCCAACGCCGACATGCACCATCCGCCGCAGGGGCTGCACAACTTCCTGCGCGCGTACTACCACCACAAGAGCGGCGACTGGCCGGGCAACCAGCCATTCCCCCTCGCCGCCTGGAGCGCCACGGAACTGGCAAAGCTGCCGCGCTACTACGTGATGCACCAGGACCGGACGATGCCCGAATCCGTGGAAATGCCGTCGGCCGACCAGATCGCGGTGGGGAGCAACCGGGTGTATGCGGCGATCCACCAGTTCGGCGGCACGATCGTGCCGAAGACCGCTGCGGCGCTGGTGTTCAGGCTGGGCAGCCGGGTGGTGCGGGCGAAGTCGGTCACGATCCCGCAGCGGCCGTATCTGGGCTTTGGGCCGAAAGATCAGCGGGCGGTGCTGGACGTTGTGTCGAATGAACTGGCGCGTGCATTTTCCAGTTGACGCCCCCGCCGCGCTGTGCGTATATCATGCACATACCGCAGGGAATGGCCCAGCGGCAAGCCTTCAGGAGGCCACAATGAACCAAGATCGCAATCCCATCGCCACCCTGCTGAACATCCCTGTCGGCACGAAGACCTTTAAGGTCGGTGGCCGGTCTTATGACCTGTATCAGGCCCACGGCAGCG
>JAKBCB010000575.1 GCA_021808185.1 Pseudomonadota bacterium | reverse complement strand
CCCCGCGGCGTGGCAGCGGGCGAGGAAGTCGGCATGGCTCGGCGGATAGCGTTCCGCATCGCCGAGGCGGGCCGCCCAGGCGTTGGCGAGCGTGGCGAGCGGCGGATACAGCGCGGCGCGCAGGCCAGCCACCGGTTCGGGCAGCGGAGCGGCGTAATACTGGTACTCGCCGCGTCCGAACCCGTGCCGCGCCATGACGACGCGGCTGCGGAAGATGGGCCGGTCGTAGCCCGCGCGCAGGTGCGCGCAGGCATCGGCGGCGAGCAGGGGAAACGTCGCCCAGCCCGCGGCATCGAGGTCGGCGGCGATCCGGGCCCAGTCGGCCGGGGCGGGAAGGGTGGGATCCATCGCGGCATTTTGCATCCGCGCGCGCGGCGCGCCATCCGCCGGTTGCCGTTGCTCCGCCAGCGGTGTGGTTCCGATGATTGAACGATCACGCCTGGGCATTCGCCGCTGGCCTCCGGCTGGCACGGAACGTAGAAGCAATGGCAATGGCCGTGCCCGCGATGGGCTGACGGACGATGAGGAGCCCGCATGACGCTGTTCCGCGCGACCCTGGGTGTTGCCGTGCTTGCCGGGGGCTGCCTGGCCGGGGCCGGCGCGGCGCGGGCGCAACCGGTGGATGGGCTCTATATCGGCGCGGGGGCCGGGTACAATTTTCTGTCGGATCTGACGGCCACGGTGGATGCGATGCCGGGCCGCGCCACCGGCTCGGCCACCGGCGTGCAGGCCAGCGCGCCGATGAAGGTGACATGGGGTGGCGGCTACGTGCTGGCCGGCTCGGTCGGATGGGGGTTCGGCAACGGCGTGCGGATGGAACTGGAAGGCTCGTATCGCAACAACCAGCAATCGCACGGCGGCGGCGAGCAGTCGCAGTTCGGGCTGATGGGCAACGCGCTGTACGATTTCAATGTGGGCCTTGGCTGGGTGTCGCCCTATGTCGGCCTCGGCGCCGGCTATCAGGGCGTGACATGGAGCCACGTGAGCGGGTTGGTGAACGGGATCGACACCGGTTCCAGCCCGACCTCCGTCAATATCGGCCAGACGGTTGGTGGGTTTGCCTATCAGGTCATCGTCGGGCTGTCGTTCCCGGTGCCATCGGTGCCCGGACTCGCGGTGACGGCGGAGTATCGCTACCTGAATCTTGCCGGTTCGCGCGCCTACAACGCCGTGGGCAGCACGCCCGGGGTTTCCGCCGCTTACCCGAACAACACCACGCACGCCCATGTCGGCGAGGACGGCAACCACAGCCTGCTGGTCGGGCTCCGTTACGCCTTCAACGGTCCCGCCGCCGCCCCGGTGCCGCGCCCGCCGCCGGCCGCCGCGCCGCAGCCACAGCCGCAGCCCGGCGTGCCGGGGGTTGCGATCGCCGCGCGGACCTATCTGGTGTTCTTCGACTGGGACAGCGCGGACCTGACCCCCCGCGCGCGCGACATCATCGCCGAGGCGGTGCGCAATTCCGTGCATGTGCCGCACACGCGCATCGAGGTGACCGGGCACGCCGACCGCACCGGCGCCGACCACGGCAACCAGGCGCTGTCGCTGCGCCGCGCGCAGGTGGTGGCCTCGGAACTGGAACGCTGGGGTGTGCCGGGCGCCGCGATCGACATCCATGCCGCCGGCGACACACGCCCCCTGGTGCCGACGGCTGCGGGGATTCGGCAGGCTGAAAATCGCCGTGTCGAAATTGTCTATCGATAAGCCGGAATGTCACCGTCTCGTGTTCGCCACAGCCTGTGGCGCATATGCCACAAATGACCGGGAAGATCACATCCGCGCAAGGTTACGACAAACCAGTCTGGAAACAGCCCAAGGTGCGCCATAACTTATGACGAAAGGATCACGCGGCGGACTCGCGTCGCTTGGTCCCGGGCGTCGCGCGCCGCGCGCCGTTGAGAACAAATGAGGAGAGTAAAAAAATGAAGCTCCGGAGTGCGCTCGTCGCCGCGAGCCTGCTGGCTCTGCCGGCTGCCGCGATCGCTCAGCCCGTCGATGGCCTCTATGTGGGCGCCGGCGCCGGCTACAACTACCTCCAGAACCAGTCGGTCAAGGCCGGTGGGTCCGGCAATGTCAACGGGAACGGCGGTTTCATCGGGCTCGCCAGCGTCGGCTACGGCTTCGGGAACGGCCTGCGCGTCGAACTGCAAGGTGACTACCGCAACAGCGACCACAATGGCGGTGGCTTTGGCGGCTCCACCAATCAGACCTACGGCGCGTTCGTGAACGGTCTGTTCGACTTCGATGTCGGCTCGAGCATCGTCTATCCGTATGCCGGTGTCGGCCTCGGGTTCGAGCACACGCAAGAATCGCGCGGTATCTCCGGCGGCGCCGACAGCCCGGCCGGTCAGGCCATCCTGGGCGTCAGCTTCCCGATCGCCAGCGTGCCCGGCCTGTCGGGCACCGCCGAATACCGCTTCATGACGACGTTCAGCAATGAGACGTTCGACAACGCGAAGCTGGGTCCGCAATACAACCATGCCGGCCTGCTCGGCCTGCGGTACGCGTTTGGCACCGCGCCGGCCCCGATGCCGCCGCCGGCACCTGC
>JAKBCB010000041.1 GCA_021808185.1 Pseudomonadota bacterium | reverse complement strand
TCATGGGGGGGGACGAATGAACATTCGTGGCAGGGCGCTCGCGCTGGTCGCGGCCGTTGCGGTGGGCGCTGTTGGCGGGGCGCTGGTGACGTCGCACGCGCGCGGTGGCGAGCCGCGATTCCCGCAGCTCACTCTCGCGCAACTCAACGACCAGCAGCGCCCGCTCGGCGAGAAGATCATGAAGATCTCCAGCGTCGGTCTTGCCGGGCCGTATAATCCGATGCTGCGCAGCCCCGTCATGGCGCAGCGGATGTACGACCTGCTCGATTACCTGCGCTGGCACACCTCGGTGCCGACGAAGCTGAACGAATTCGCCATCCTGATCCAGGCGCGGCTGTGGCGTTCGCAGGTGGAATGGTTCGCCCACGCGCCGCTGGCGATGAAAGCGGGTCTGTCGGCGCAGGTCGTCGCCGACCTCAAGGCCAGCAAGCGTCCGGGCACGATGCAGCCCGATGAAGCCGTGGTCTATGATTTCTGCATGGAACTGGCGACGAAGCACGCCGTCTCGGACGAGACCTTCGATCGCGCCAAGGCGCTGCTCGGCGATCAGGGCGTGGTCGATCTGGTGGCGGTCAGCGGCACCTATGTCGCCGTGGCCATGCTGCTGAGTGCCGCCGAGGAAACCGTCCCGCCCGGCAAGGAACCGCCCTTCAAACCTGGGGAGCCGTAGCGTCCGGGGGCTACCCAAGCCCGGCCGGTCCTGGCGATAGTCGCGCTCTCACCGGCCGGAGTCGCTTCCTGATGCAATACGCTGTCGGCACCGGCCCCTCGGCCGCGCAATGGCGCATGATCCTGCTCGCCAGCCTCGGCGGCGCGCTGGAGTTCTACGATTTCGTGGTGTTCGGGGTGTTCGCGCCCAGCATCGCCGCCGCGTTCTTCCCCGCCGCCGACCCGGTGGTGTCGCAGTTGCTCGCCTTTGCCGGATTTGCCGTCGGCTACCTCGCCCGCCCGGTCGGCGGCTTCGTGCTGGCGCATTTCGGCGACCGGCTGGGGCGGCGGCGCGTGTTCGTCGGCAATGTGCTGGCGGTTTCGCTCGCCACGCTCGGCATGGGCCTTGTGCCCACCTACGCAAGCTGGGGCATCGCGGCGCCCGTCGCGCTGCTGGCGTTGCGGCTGATCCAGGGGTTCTGCCTCGGCGGCGAGCTGCCGGGCGCGCTGACCTACGTCTCGGAAACCGCGCCCGCGCGCGCCTCGCTGGTCTGCGGCGTGGTGTTCGCCTGCGTCAATTCCGGCGTGCTGTTGGCGACGCTTGTCAGCCTGCTGTTGCAGGTGGCGATGCCGGCCGGCCTGCTGCCGGGCTTTGGCTGGCGGCTCGCCTTCCTGCTTGTCGGCGCGCTCGGCCTGCTCGGCTTCAAGCTGCGGCAGGCGCTGGAGGAAACCCCCGCCTTCGCCGAGGCCCGCACCCAGATCGCCCGCGTGCCGCTGCGCGAGGTGTTCGCCACGCATCTGTGGCCCGCGCTGGTCGGCGTGAGCCTGTGCGCGGCGACGGCGGGGTTCACTGGCCTGCTGTTCGTGCACGTGCCGGGCTATCTGCGCGGCCTCGGCTACGCGCCGTCGCTGGTGGCGGTGGCGCAGAACGCGGCGGTGGCGACACTCTCGGTCGGGCTGCTCACGGTCGCATGGCTCGGCGACCGGCTGCCGCGCCGGCATCTGATGTCGGCGGGCGCGGCGGTGCTGCTGCTGGGCTGCTATCCCTGGTACGCGGCGGTGGTGGCGCACGCGCTGCCGCTGGTGCCGCTGGCGATGCTGGCCTCGCTCGGGGCGGCGCTGGCCATCGGCACGTTCGGGGCGGTGGTGGCGGATCTGTTCCCGACCCGGCTGCGCTTCACCGGCATCGCGTTTGCCTACAACGTCGCCTTCACCGTGTTCAGCGGCACCGCGCCGCTGGTCGCCACCGCCGCGATCAAACTGACGGGCAGTGCCGAGGCGCCGGCGCTGGTGATGGGGGTGTGCGCCGCGCTGGCGCTGCTCGGCAGCCTGTGGATCGAGCGCCACGCCGGCCGGCTGCGCGACTAGACCCCGGCAAACTCCGTCACCGTCAGCAGGTTGCCGTCCGGGTCGCGGAACCACGCGGTTTTTTCCCCGGTGGGCGCGAACCAGATGCCGTCCGCGTCGTGCATCCGCCCGGCCTGCCGCTCGGTCGGCACGCCGCGCGCGGCCAGCCCGCGCACCGTGGCCAGGATGTCGGCGACCGCCCAGCCGAAGCACGCATGCGCCGCCGGCGCCACCTGCGCCACCTTCTCCAGCACCAGCCTGGTGCCGCCGGCATCGAACAGCAGCGCGGTCGGAGTCTCCGCCATCACCGCCAATCCCAGCGCGTAGCCATAGAACGCCCGCGCCCGCGCCGGCTGCGCGGTCATGGCGCGGGCGATCACCGGCGAGGCGGAGAGCAACCCGCCGGTATCGACGCGCCCATAGCTGGCGACCTGCGTGAACCCGCTCATGGCGGTCACGGGTAGCGATAATTGGTGTGCAACCCCTTACCGCCACCCGTGGCTGGCTCAGCCGCGCGGCGTCGGCGGTGGCTCGGTGGCCAGAAAGCTGGGCCGCGCCGCGTTGCGCTCGGCATACGCCGAGAGGTGCGGCAGCGCCGCGATCGCCTCGGCGCTCTCCGGCGGCTGCTTCAGGTAGGCGAGGATCGGCATCAGGTTCATGTCGGCGAAGCTGTAGCCGTCGCCCGCCAGATAGCCGGTTTCCGCGACCGCCCCGTCGAGCAGCGCCAGTTGCGCCCGCATCTCGTCGGCCACGGCATCGATTGCGCGACGGTCGGGCGACTTGTCGGGCGTTTGCGGGAAGACGTAGGCGAACAGGTACTGCCGGACCAGCGTGCGGTCCATGTGGGTATTGACCATCGAGACCCATTTCTCCGCCACCGCCCCGGCCCGCGCATCGGCCGGGAACAGCCTGGGGCCCGCGAACGCCGCGTCGAGGTAGCGCGCGATGGCGCTGGACTCGCAGAGTTCGAAGTCCCCGTGGCGAAACCCCGGCATCTTGCCGAGCGGGTGGACGGCCAGGATCTCCGGCGAATGCGGCCGCGCCGGGCGTATCTCGTAAGGCACCCCCTTCTCCTCGCAGGCGATCCGCACGGCGCGCAGGTAGGTGGATTGCGGCAACCCGATGATTTCGACGCTGGACATGGCACGTCCTCCGATCGGTGCTGAATGTGTCAGGCGTAGCTGAACCTCGGCCGCCAGTTGCCCGCGCCCTCCGGCAACAGATCGAGGAAATGCCATAGCGCGCAGAACTCGTCGTACGGGCCGAGCGCCCGGTCCGACACGCGCACAATGTCCCCGCCGCGCCGCTGGAACGCCGAGACACCGGGCAGGAACCCATGCTCGCCGCGGAACCCCATGTCGGCGGCGAAGTCGGTCCCGGCGTGGGAGGCCATGCGGAAGCGCCAGCCCCGGCTTTCGGCAAACGCGCGCTGCGTGGTCGGATCGTCCGGCGAGGTCACGACGAAGCCGGCTCGGCTTTCCAGATGCGGCACCAGCCCGTTGTAGCCGTCCGCCCAAAGCGTGCAGTAGGAGCAGCTTCGCCCCATGTTGTGGATGACGATCAGGTCGTCCTTGCCGTCGAACAACTCGGACAGCCGCACCTTCCCCTCGGCCATCGCGAGTTCGTAGTCCTGCACCGGCTCGGGCGCGCCGGCCCGCAGCGTCTCGTGCATCCGCCGGCGCAGATCCTGAATCTGCTTCTCGTAGCCGCGCAGTTTTTCCGTCGTCGCCGCGTCGCGCATCGCTGAATCCTCCTGTGTCGATCCTAACGCTCCGGTTTGTCGGCGCGCCGGCGCTCGATCTCGTCGAGCCACAGCGCCAATGTGTCGAACTGCGCCTGCCAGTATTTGCTGTAGCGGGAGATCCACACCGCCGCCTCGAAGATCGGCCCGGTATCGAGCCGGCACGTGGCGATGCGGCCGCTGCGCTCCTGCGCCACCAGCCCCGCGCGCACCAGCACATGGATGTGGCGCGAGACAGCTTGCAGCGAGATGTCGAAGGGCGCGGCAAGTTCCGTCACGGTCTGCGCCCCGCCGTCCAGCCGCGTCAGGATGGCGCGGCGCACCGGATCGGCGAGGGCTGCGAACACGCGGTCCAGTGTTTCGTCATCGCTCGTCTCGCTGACTGGTTCTGGTTCGGGCACGCGCGGAGTATACTCAACGGATGAGTTGAAATTCAACTAATTCGTTGATCGATTCCGCGCGAGCGCCGCACCAGGAACGCGCCCACGCCCGAAAGCCACGCGAGGCCGGAAATCCCCAGCGCGCCGAGCGCCCAGAGCGGCCCGATGCGGTCGGCGAGCCAGCCCGCCGTCAGCATCCCGAGCGGCCAGGTGCCGACGGCCGAGGTCACCAGCCCCATCACGCGGCTGCGCATCGCCATCGGCGCCTCGGCGAGTGCGAGCGTCGTCTGCACGTTGGAATACAGCGCGATGCCGAAGCCGCCCGCGGTCAGCAGCGCGCAGCAGGCCCAGAACCATGGGGCGAACGGGATCACCGCCATCATCGCCAGAAACGTCGCGGCCCCGCCCAGCAGCAGCCAGATCGGGCGTCCCGGCGGCTGCCCGATCGCCGCCAGCAGCATCCCGCCCAGCGTCGCCCCCGCCGGCTCCGCCGCCGCCAGCACCCCCACCATCGCCGCCGAGACGCCGAACACGTCGCGCCCGACCGGTGCCACGAGGGACGAATAGGCAAACCCGAACAGGTTCTGCGCGACCGTCACGCCCAGCAGGCCGATCAACACCGGCGTCACCCGCACCACGGCCAGCGCCTCGCCCAGATCGGCGAACATCGCGCCCGCCGATAGCTTGCGCGTGGTCTGCCGGTGCCGCACCCGCGTCGCCAGCCACGCGGCCAGCAGGCTCAGCACCGCCGAGCCGAGGAACGCCCCCGGCAGCCCGAGCCACTGATACGCCGCCCCACCCGCGAGCGGCCCGACGACGCGGCTGGCCGAGCTGGTCAGGCTGTCCAGGGCCACCGCGCGCGGCACCAGGGGTGTTGCGACACTTTCGCCAACCATGCGCCGCCGCGCCGACATCTCGGTGCCGTACACCAGCCCGCTGACCAGGCTGCCGACGAACAGATGCCAGGGGGCGAGCACGCCCGCGAACGCCAGGACCACGATGGTCGCCGAGGACGCGGCGGTCAGCAGCATGCCGCCGACGATGATGTATTTGCGGTCCAGCGCGTCCGCCAGCACGCCCGCCAACCCGCCCATGAACAGCAACGGCAGGCTGCGAGCGGCGGCGACGGCAGCCACCGCGAGTTCCGAGCCGGTGGCATCCAGCGTGAACAGCGACGCCGCCAGCACTTCCAGCCAGCGCAGCGCGTTGGCCAGCCCGCCCACCGTCCACAGCCGCACGAAATCGGCCGAGCCGAACAGGCGGTCCGTGTTTCCCCCCGGGATCGCGCGTTGCATGCGGCGATGCTGGCGCGCGGCGACGCGCGCCGGAAGGGGTGGGGCGCGCGACCCTGATACGCGCCCGTTCCAAGCCCGGCGCTGGCGCCGCGCCCGCGTCGCCCTTAAATCTGCATCCGGGACCAAGGAGCGCCAAACATGACCGAAGCCGCCATCGTGGGCTGGGCCCATACGCCGTTCGGCAAGCTGGACGACCCGGACGCGGAAAGCCTGATCGCCCGTGTCGCACGCGCCGCCATCGAGGATGCCGGCATCCAGCCGACCGAGATCGGCGCGATTTTCGTCGGGCATTTCAACAACGGCTTCCAGAAGCAGGATTTTCCGTCCTCGCTGGTCATGAACAGCATTCCCGAGCTGCGCTTCACCCGCGCGACCCGCTACGAGAACGCGTGCGCCTCCGGCTCCGCCGCCGTGCATGGCGCGCGCGAATGGCTCGCCGCGGGGCGGGGCCGGTTCGCCCTCGTGCTCGGCGTGGAAAAAATGACCGCCACGCCCGGGCCGCAGGTGGGCGAGTGCCTGCTCTCGGCCAGCTACCGGCGTGAGGAAGGCGACATTCCGGCGGGCTTCGCCGGCGTGTTCGGGCAGATCGCGCAACGCTACTTCCAGCGGTACGGCGACCAGTCGGACGCGCTGGCCGCCATCGCCGCGAAGAACCACCGCAACGGCGTGGACAACCCGTACGCGCAGATCCGCAAGGATCTCGGCTTCGCGTTCTGCCGCGCGGAATCGGACAAGAACCCGTTCGTCGCCCCGCCGCTGAAGCGCACCGACTGCTCCCTGGTCAGCGACGGCGCCGCCGCGCTGGTGCTGGCCGGCCCCGACACCGCGCGGGCGATGCCCAAGGCGGTGAGCCTGCGCGCGGCCGTCCAGGTCAACGACTTCCTGCCGCTCTCCCGCCGCGATCCGACCGCGCTGGAGGGCGCCGCCGTCGCGTGGCACCGGGCGCTGGCCGACGCGGGAATCGGGCTTGCGGATCTTTCCTTCGTCGAAACCCACGACTGCTTCACCATCGCCGAACTGATGGAATACGAGGCGATGGGCCTTACCGCCCCCGGCCAGGGCGCGCGCGCGGTGCTGGAGGGATGGACGGCGGCGGACGGCAAGCTGCCGGTCAACCGCTCCGGCGGGCTGAAGGCGAAGGGCCACCCGATCGGCGCCACCGGCGTCTCGATGCACGCGATCGCCGCCATGCAGCTCACCGGGCAGGCCGGGGCCATGCAGTTGCCGCGCGCCGATATCGGCGGCGTGTTCAACATGGGCGGCGCCGGGGTCGCCAATTACGTCTCCATCCTCGAACCGCTGCGCGTTTGAGCCGCGCGCGCGGCTGGCTCGCCGATGCCCTGGCGCTCCTGGGCATCGGCTGGATCGGCTTCGCCTGCCTGCATAAGTTCAACGGCGGCTTCGACGCGCTGGCCTATCACCTGCCGTTCGCAGCGCTTCGCGCCGGCATCCTGACGCCCGCGCAATTCATGCTCCCGCCGCTGCTGGCGGATCGGCTGGCCGGTTTCCCGCCATTGGCCGATTGGGTGCAGGGCGGGCTGTGGCGTCTGTTCGGCCGCCCGGAAGCGGCGGCGCTGATCGCCCCGCTCGGGGTGCTGGCCTTCGCCATCTATGCGCGGGCGGCGTTCGGCCTCGGCATGATCTGGTCCACGTTGATCTTCCTCGCCGTGCCGATCCTGCATACGGCGCTGGACGGCATGTATGTCGATCTATGGACCAACGCCGCCTTCGCGATCCATCTGCTCGCGGCGTTCCGGGCGGTCACGGCGCGCGGGCGGGCGGCGGGCGACGCGGCGGTGTCGATGCTGGCGCTGGGCGTCGCGGTCTGGTCCAAGCCGCAGTTTGCCGTGGTCGGCGCGGTGTCGCTGACGCTGATCTCGGGGTTGCTCGCGTGGCGCGACCGGCGGGCGCTGCTGGTGTGCGTGGTGCTGGCGCCGCTGGCGTTCTTCTGGCCGCTGCGCAACGCGGCGATGTTCGGCAATCCGTTCTACCCCATGGCGATCACACTCGGCCCGCTGGCGCGGCCCGGCACGCAGACCAACACCTGGGAAGGCCCCGCCGCGCTGCGCGGCGTGCCGGAGGCGGTGCGCACGCTGCTGTCCCTGCTCGATCTGGACGCGGTGAACCAGCGCCCGCACGGCTACATGCTGGACCAGGGCTACCAGCCATCCGGCACGCCCGGCTTTCGCATGGGCGGATCGCTGTCGGTGCTGCTGCTGGCGAGCCTCGCGCTGCTGGGCATCGGCCTGTCCCGCGCCCCACCCCGGCCCGATGTGGCGCGGGCGGGCGTTGCGCTGCTGGTGCTGGCGGCGGTTGTGGTCAACCTGCCGGGCGCGCACGAGCTGCGCTATTTCAGCTTCCTGGAGATCCTCGCCATCTTTGCCGCGCTGGCGGTGCTGCGTGCCGGCGCGACGGCCGATCCCTATGTCGGCGGGCTCGCCACCGCGCTGCGCGCGCTGCTGGCCAGCGCCGCGATCTACACCGCGTTCATCACCGGCTTCGTGCATCTCACCGCGCGCCACCAGCCGAGCCTGGCCGACATGGCCCGCGCCGACGCCGCGGGGAACCGGCTGGCCGAGCGGCTCGCCGGCACCGACACGCTGTGCGACGCGCGCGGCGATTTTCGCGGCCTGCTCTCCACCCGGCTGCTGCTGCCGGAGGGGGCCGCGCGCGTGGTGGAGGCCTACGGCCCCTCGGACTGTCCCGCCGGGGCCGCCGTGCTCGGGCCGTAGCCGCCGAGTAGCCGCAGCGCCATCGCCGCCGCGCGCTCGCCGCTGAGGAACGCGCCGCCCACGGTTCCCGCCAGACCATCGGTGCACCACGCCTCGCCGGCGAACACCAGCGGGCCGACCGGCGCATCCATCGCCGCGCGCGCCCCGTCATGGCCGGGCAGGGCATAGGCATAGGCGCCGCGAAGCAACTCGTCGGCGCCCCAGCCCGTCGCCACGGCGCCCGTGAACTCCGCCCGCGCGCCCAGCAGCGCCGACAATTCAGCGCGCGCGAACGCCTCGGTCGCCGCCGCACCGGCGCGGGATAGCTCCCAGGCGGCGGTGGCACCGATGAACCCGACGAGAATCCCCGAGCCGCCCGGAAACACCGAGAACGAGATCGAGGGATCGCCCGCCGCCGCCACCCGCCGATACAGCGAACTGCGCGCCGGAAGCCCCAGCGCCCCGCCGTCCGCCGGGCGCAGCGCCACCTTGGTCAGCAGCCCCATCGGCAGCCCGGCGATGGCCGCCTGTTGCGCCGCCGGCAACGCGGGCGCGAAGGCGATCCCGCCCGCCGCCAGAACGCCGGTGGAGACCGTCACGACGCAGGCGCGCGCCGAAAGCGTGCCCGATGGCGTTGTCACGCTCACGCCGCGCGGCCCCCAGCCGATGCGGCTGACCGGGGTGCGCAGCCGCACCGCGCCGGCCGCGGGCAACAGCCGCCGCGCCACCAGCGCGCCGAGGCCGCCCGCGACATTGAGGTTGGTGCCGCTCAACTGGTTCAGCCGCCAGTCGCGCACGGAGAATTGCTCCGGCGGGGCGGCGGCGATGAGCGTGGACTCGAACGTCTCGATCGTCGCCGTCCACGGATCGCCGCGCAATTCGGCCACCGCGTCGGCGAGGCTGGTGTCCGGCTCCCGGTCCGCGCGCGCTGTCGCGACTTCGGTGAAGCGTTCCCAGGCGCGCTCGTACTCGCCCAGTTCCTCGGCCGTCGCCGCGCGGCCGTCCAGCATGACGCGCCGCAGCCGTTCCGCCGGACTTTGGCTCAGCCCGTCGCCATGCGCGCGGGCGATCTCGGCCAGCGGGTTGCGCTCGGCGGCGTGCAGCCAGGAGGCGCCATGGTCGAAAGCCTCGCCGCCCAGCGCCGCCGGATTCTCGGTCCAGGCCCGCCCGCCGATGCGCCCGGCGGCCTCCAGCACGTCGCAGGCCGCGCCCGCGCGCCGCAGCGCCGCCGCCGCCGCAAGGCCCGCCACGCCCGCGCCGACAACGACGACATCGGTCATTCCTCGCCGTCCGTTTCGGCCACCGCGTCGGCCGGTTCGCCGGGAACGCGATACGCCTCGCCGAACCAGCGGCCGAGGTCGATGTCGGCGCAGCGGGGGCTACAGAACGGGCGGGCCGCCTCCGTGGGCGGCTTGCCGCAGATCGGGCAGCCGGGCGATTTCGCCATGCTCACTCCAGGATGCGCCAGCCGAGCGGCGCGAGGGTCGGGTCCGGCCTGAGAATCAAGGCGCGCCCGGCCCGTCGCGCAAGGTCGGCCAGCGCGGTTGTGTCTGCCTCCAGCGCCGCGACGACGGCGGGGGCGGCGGCCAGCGCCGGCGGGCGGGCGGGGTTGGCCGCGATTTCGGCCGCGAGCTTGCGCAGCGCGCGCAGGCCGGCGGCGTGCGGGCCTGCGAATACCTCGTGCAGCGGCGGATGCACGCGCGGGCGCAGGATTTCCGCCAGCCCCAGCGCGGAGAACCCCAGGAAGCGCGGGTGCCGCGGATCGGTGGCCAACGCCTCGGCGAACGCCGGCCCCAGCGCGGCGCGGCGCTTGGCCGACAGCCCGGCCAGATCGACCAGGATCGGCCCGGCCAGATTGCGCAACCGGATCTGCCGCGCGATTTCGGGGATCGCCGCGCGATTGGCGCCCTCGTGCATCCGGGTCTTGCTGCCGCGCGCTGACGTGCCGGCGCCGAGATCGACGTCGATCGCGGTCAGTGCCGGGGTGGGATGGATGCTCATGCGCGCCCCGCCCGGCAGATCGCATTCCTGCTCGGCCAGCGCGGCAAACTCGGCGTCCAGCGCGTCGTCGAACGCGCGCGCCACCAGCGACAGGCGCGCACCGAGCGCGGGCCGCAGCGCCACGAACAGCGGCGAGTCGTCCACCAGCACGTCCGCGTCGGGATACAGCGCCGCCAGCCGTTCCGCCGCGTGCGGCCCGCGCCGCAGCAGCGCGGGCGGGCCGGCGCCGACCTGGGCGGCCTCGGCCGCGGTCAGGCGAGCGCTCAGGCGTGGCCCCTTGCCCCCTTGCGCCGCGCGGGTGACGCGCACGCCCAGCACCGTGCCCTCGCTGGCGTCGCCGCCCTCGTTGTCCGGCATGAACCCGTCCTCGTCCGCGAGCCGGACAAAACTTCCCGCCAGCGCCGGCATCTTCGCCACGACCCGCCCGCGATGGAGATCCCCGACGCCATCCGGCGCGCCGGGGCGGTGGATGGCCACGTCCAGCAAGGTCTCGCCATCGACCGCCGCGACGCGCACCTCGCCGGGGCTGCATGCGGCGAGAATCCGGGGTTCCACGGGCGCCTCTATCCGATGCGGCGCGCCCCGTGCCGTCACGGCAGCAGAAATCCGACGCCGCGCAGCAGTTGCGCGGTCTCGAACAGCGGCAGGCCGACCACGTTGGAATAGCTGCCGGACAGGAAGCGGACGAATGCGGCGGCGTGGCCCTGGATGGCATAGCCGCCCGCCTTGCCGTGCCATTCGCCGCTGTCGATGTAGGCGTCGATCTGCGGGCGCGTCAGCCGGGCGAAGCCCACCACGCTGTCCGCCACGCGCTCGGTCCGTCGCCCGTCCGGGGCCACCAGCACCACGCAGGTCAGCACATGATGCCGCCGGCCGGAGAGCAATTCCAGGCAGGCGCGTGCCTGTGCCGCGTCCTCGGCCTTCGGCAGCACCCGCCGCCCGCACGCCACCACCGTGTCGGCGGCCAGCACCAGCGCCCCTGGCCGGACGACGGCTTGCGCCTTGGCGCGCGCCAGCCGTTCGGCCAGCGGGCGCGGCAATTCGTCCTTGCGAGGGGTCTCGTCGATGTCGGCGGGCGCCACGCCATCGGGCACGACGCCGATCTGCGCGAGCAGCGCGAGCCGGCGCGGACTCGCGGAGGCCAGGATCAGGCGCGGTTGTCCCGCGTCCGCCCGGCTGTCAGGGTTCTCGCTCAATCACTTGAAGCGGAACGTGATCCGGCCCTTGGTCAGATCGTATGGGGTCATCTCCACGTTCACCCGGTCGCCCGCCAGCACGCGGATGCGGTTCTTGCGCATCTTGCCGCTGGTATGGGCCAGGATCACATGGTCATTGTCGAGCTTGACGCGAAACATCGCGTTGGGGAGCAGCTCCGAAACGGTGCCGCTGAACTCGATCATATCTTCTTTCGACATCAACCCTCGTGGGACGGTTACATTTCGGGCCGGAACATGGCGGTCGTGTCATGCGCGGTCAAGGCGTGCCGGTCGCCCCGCCGCCCTGCCCCAGGCGCAGGGCGACGCTGCGCGCATGCGCCTGCAACCCTTCCGCCTCGGCCAGCGCCACCGCCGCCGGCCCCACGCGCCCCAGCGCCTCCGGCCCCGCCGCGACCCATGTGGTGCGCTTGAGGAAGTCGAACACCGACAGGCCGGACGCAAAGCGCGCCGTCCGCCCGGTCGGCAACACATGGTTCGGCCCGGCCACGTAGTCGCCCACCGCCTCCGGGCACCAGGCGCCGAGGAACGCGGCACCGGCATGGCGCACACGGGCGAAGATGCCGGCCGGGTCCGGCGTCATGATCTGCAAATGCTCGGGGGCGATGCGGTCAACGAGCGCGATCGCCTCGTCCCAGTCGCGCACCACGATCACCGCGCCATGCGCGCGCCACGAGGCACCGGCGATGGCCGCGCGGGGCAAAGTGGGGATTTCCGCCAGCACCGCGCGCGCCACCGCCTCGCCGAAAGCCTCCGACGTGGTGACGAGGATGGACTGCGCCGCCTCGTCGTGCTCGGCCTGCGCCAGCAGGTCCACGGCCACGCGGCGCGGATCGTTGCCCGCATCGGCGAGGATGACCACCTCGGAGGGGCCGGCGATGGAATCGATGCCGACGCGGCCGAACACCTGCCGCTTGGCCTCGGCGACATAGGCGTTGCCCGGTCCGACGATGCGATCCACCGGCGCGATGGTATCCGTGCCCCAGGCCAGCGCCGCCACCGCCTGCGCGCCGCCGACGCGATAGATCTCCGACACGCCCGCCCGCCGCGCCGCCGCCAGCACCAGCGGGTTCATCACCCCGTCCGGCGTCGGCACGCACATGGCCACCCGGCCGACGCCCGCGACCCGCGCCGGAATGGCGTTCATCAGCACCGAGGACGGATACGCCGCCTTGCCGCCGGGCACATACAGCCCGACCGCATCCAGCGCGCCCCAGCGCATCCCCAGCGTCAGCCCCTCCGCGTCGCGCATTTCCAGATCGGCCGGCATCTGCGCCTTGTGAAACGCCTCGATGCGGACGGCGGCGAGATCGAGGGCGGCGAGCAGATCGGCCGGAACCTTTGCCACCGCCGCGTCGATCTCCGCCGCGCCGATGCGCAGGCGCTCCGGGCTCAGCGTCAGCCGGTCGAAGCGCGCCGTGTAGTCGCACAGCGCCGCGTCGCCGCGCGCCCGCACCGCGGCGACGATGGCGGCGACGGCCTCGCCCACGTTCTCGGTGGTCTCCCGCGCCTGCCCGAGCAGGGCGGCGAAGGCGGCGGGGAAATCCGGGTCGGTGGTGGTGAGCCGGTTCATGCCGCCAGCGCCTCGCGGAACCGCGCGATCCAGCCGCCGATCGCTTCGGGGCGGGTTTTCAGCGCGGTGCGGTTGACGATCAATCGGCTGGTGATCGGCGCGATCACCTCGGTCTCGACAAGGCCGTTGGCCTTCAGCGTGCTGCCGGTCGCCACCAGATCGACGATGACACGCGACAGGCCCAGCACCGGGGCGAGTTCCATCGCCCCGTTCAGATGCACCACCTCGGCCTGCACCCCGCGCCCCGCATAGTGGCGACGGGCGACGTTGGGGTATTTGCTGGCCACCCGCACGGTGGACCAGGTGCGCGAATCGTCGCTGCCGGCGGTCGCGCGCGGCTCGGCGACGGAGATTCGGCAGGCGCCGATGCCGAGGTCGAGCGGCGCGTAGATTTCCGGATAGTCGAACTCCATCAGCACGTCGGCGCCGCAGATGCCCAGCGCCGCGCCGCCGAAGGCGACGAAGGTCGCCACGTCGAACGGGCGCACCCGCACCACGTCCAGCGCCGGATCGTCCGTGGCGAAGCGCAAATGGCGGGAGTCCTCGTCGAACAGCGATGCGTCCGGCCGGATGCCGGCGCGCGCCAGCAGCGGGCCGCATTCGCCCAGGATGCGGCCCTTCGGCAGCGCCAGGATCACCGGCGAGGCGGTTTCGGGTTCCAGCGCTTCGGTGCGATACGCGGCGGTCATGCTCGGCTCCGGACGGTCGCGCGCCTCTACACCGCCGCGCGCGCCCAGAGAAGCCTTACGCCGACAACCGTTCGATGTCCGCGCCGCAGGCCGCGAGTTTCTGCTCCACCGCCTCGTAGCCGCGATCCAGGTGATAGACGCGGTTGACCGTGGTCTCGCCCTTCGCCGCCAGCCTCGGCAGCACCAGCGAGAC
>JAKBCB010000574.1 GCA_021808185.1 Pseudomonadota bacterium | reverse complement strand
ATCTTTCTGGCGCGGTTCCGCGAGATCGGCGTTGCGATGGAACCGGCGGTGTGACCGACGCGGCTGGCACGCACCGGATGGTCCCGCCTGAAGCCACCCTGGACCGGCTCCGCGCGCTGCTGCCCCGTTTCGGCATCACGCGGCTCGCGGTGCTGACCGGACTGGATGTGCTCGGCATCCCGGTCGCCGCCGCGTATCGGCCGAACTCGCGCTCCATCGCGGTGCATCAGGGCAAGGGCCGGACGCTCGTCGCCGCCAAGGTCTCCGCCGTGATGGAGGCGGTGGAGTGCTTCCACGCCGAGACCGCCGTGCTTCCCCTACTGCTCGGCCGGGCGGCGGAGATCGCTTGCGGCCGCGAGGTGGCGGACACGGCCCGCCTGCCGCTGACGGGGTGCGAAGACCCGGGCGAGGCGCGGGTGCTGTGGACCGAGGCGCGCGACATTGCCAGCGGCCGGCCGGTGTTCGTCCCGTACGAACTGGTCAGCGCCGACTTCGGCGTCCCTGCCCCCGCCGGCTTCGGCGTGTTCCAGCAGACCACCAACGGTCTCGGCGCCGGCAATGTCTGGACCGAGGCGGTGTTGCAGGGCTTGTACGAGGTGGCCGAGCGCGACGCCGTGGCCCGGTGGCACGCGCTGGCCGAGTACGAAAAAGCCCTGTGCGGGGTCGATCCGGCGAGCGTGGACGCACCGGCAAGCCGCTGGCTGCTCGGCCGCTTGGCTGCCGCCGGAGTGTCGGTGCGGCTTTGGGACATCACCGCCGAGAGCGACCTGCCCGCCTATCTGGCGCTGGTCTGGGACACCGAGGGAGTGGCGGGGATCGAGCCTGAATCCGGCGCCGGCTGCCATGCCAGCGCGGATGTGGCGCTGGCCCGCGCGCTGGCCGAGGCGGCGCAGGCGCGCTTGACCCGCATTTCCGGCGCGCGCGACGATTTCTCCCCCGCGAGCTACGCCCCGACCATGCGCGCCGAGCGGCAGGCGGCGGCGGAATTCCTGGCGCGCGACACACCGCCCCGGCGCTTCCGCCCGATCCCCCGCGCGGCGACCGCCGAGGCCGATCTGGAGGCGGCCCTCGCCGCCCTCGCCCGCGCCGGTTGCCCGACCGTCGCGTGCGTCGATCTGACGCGCGAGGAATTCGGCATCCCCGTGGCCCGGGTGATCGTTCCCGGCCTGCGCGCGCCGGTGGAGGAGGCATGACCGCGATCGTCTTCGCCGGCCCGACGCTGCCCGCCGATGCCGTGGCCGCGCTGCTGCCGGAGGCGACCGTGCTGCCGCCCGCGCGCCAGGGCGATATCTTCCGCGCCGTCCGGGCGCACCGGCCGATCGCCCTCGGCCTGATCGACGGCGTGTTCCTGCACGAGCCCGCCGTCTGGCACCGCGAAATTCTCTGGGCGCTGCACCAGGGCATCCATGTGTTCGGCGCCGCCAGCATGGGCGCGCTGCGGGCGGCGGAACTCGCACCGTTCGGCATGCGCGGGGTGGGCCGTGTCTTCGGCGCGTATCGCGACGGCGCGTGGCCCGGCTTCACCGATGCGTTCGAGGACGACGACGAGGTGGCCGTGATCCACGCCCCCGCCGAACTCGGTGCCACGCCCTTGTCGGATGCGCTGGTCGATCTGCGCGACACGCTGCTGGCGGCCGAGGCGGCGGGGCTGCTCGCCCGCGACGAGCGCGACGCGGTGCTCGCCGCGTTGAAGGCGCTGGCGTTTCCACGGCGCAGTCTCGCCGCCCTCGGCGATCTGGCCCCTCACCTGCGCGACTGGCTCGCCGGTGGCCGGGTGCATCGCAAGCGGCGCGACGCCGAGGCCATGCTTGCCGCCATGGCCGCCCTGCTCGCCGACAGTCCGGCGCCGTTCGTGCCGGACTTCCGCTTCGAGCCGGTTCAGGTCTGGGACGATTTCGTGCGCGCCGAAACCTGGGCGCCGAGTGCGGACGACCTGCTCGTGCTGGAGGAACTGCGGCTGCGCCCCGGAGACTGGGAGGAGGCCGCCCGAGTGGCGCTCGGCCGCCTGTGCGTCGCCGACGCCACACCCTCGGACGCGGACACCCGCGCCGCGTTCGACCGCTTCCGCACCGCGCGCGGCCTGCTGCGCCGCGCCGACATCGACGCCTGGCGCACCGACAACGCGGCCCCGGCCACGCGGTTCTCCCGCCTGCTGCGCGACGAGGCGGCGCTGCTCGGCGTGCTGGCGGACAATCCCCCTGGGCTGGAGGCCGCCATCGCCGACCATCTGCGCGTGACCGGCCGATTCGCCCCGTTGCTGCGCCGCGCCCGCGCCAAGCGGGCCACCCTCGCCGGGTTGCCGCCGCACGCGTCCGGCGCGGAGCTGGACGCGGCGCTGGCATGGTTCGCCGAGCACCACGCGGTCACGCTCGCCGCGCTGCGCGCCGATGCCGGCCTGGCCGCCGCCGTATGGCGCGAATATCTGTTCCAGCGGAGGGTCTCGCCGTGAGTCCGGGCGGCACGCGATTCCTGTTGTTCCCGGTCTATGCGGAGGGGATGGCGCCGGAGATCGTCACCCTCCCCCGCCCGCCCGGCAGCATCGGCCCTGGCCCGTCCGACCCGGAGCTTTATGTCGCGGATGC
>JAKBCB010000573.1 GCA_021808185.1 Pseudomonadota bacterium | reverse complement strand
ACATCGCCCCCCCGCACCAGTTCCACGCCGCCCACGTGGCGCTGGCCGCCGCGGCGGGCAAGCACGTGATCGTGGAAAAGCCGATCGCGCTCGATCTGCCCGATGCCGCACGGATCGTGGAACTTGCCGATCAGGCCGGCATCACCCTCATCGTCGGCCACACCCACGGGTTCGATCCGGGCGTGCGGCTGATGCGCCGCATGATCGCCTCGGGCGCGCATGGCCGGCTCGGTTTGATCGCGCAATGGAACTACACCAATTACCTCTATCGCCCGCGCCGCCCCGAGGAGCTGGACACCGCGCGCGGCGGCGGCATCGTGTTCAACCAGATGCCACACCAGATCGACGTCGCCCGCGTGCTCGCCGCCAGCCCCGCCCGCAGCGTGCGCGCGCACCTGCTCGCGCTCGATCCGGCACGTCCCACCGAGGCGCTGGGCAGCGCGATGATCTTTTTCGACAATGGCGCCGCCGCCACCCTGACCTATAGCGGCCACGACCAGTTCGACGCCGATGAGCTGCATGGTTGGGTCGCCGAATCCGGCGCGCTGAAATCCCCCGCCCACGGTGCGGCCCGGCGCGCGCTCGCCTCGGTCACCGCCGAGGCAACGGCGCGCACCGAACGTTTCGCCTACGGCGCGACCGCCAACCCCGCGCGCGCGCATCTGCCGCATTTCGGCATGCTCATCGCCACCTGCGCCCACGCCGACCTGCGCGCCACGCCGGACGGCGTGGCCGTCTACGACGCCACCGGGGTCACCCAGCACGATGCCGAACGCCGCCCGGGCGTGCCAGGTCGCGCCGAGGTGCTGGACGACCTGGTCGCCGCCCTGCGCCAGGCAGTGGCCCCGCTGCAGGACGCGCGCTGGGGCATGGCGACGCTACGGGTGGCACTGGCCATGCTGACCTCGGCCCGCGAGCGGCGCGAGGTGGTGCTGGATTAACCTAACTTTGTCCCCATGTTGATTAGACGTTGCCTTTCTATTGACCGGTTAGTTGAGTGTCTTGGCAACTCTGAAGCCAGCAAGGTTCGTAGCGCTATCGACGGGCAGGCCGCCGCGTGTAGCCGCCCGGACCACCCAGGCGGCGGTATCCCAGGATGCACCGCGCTGCACTCTGCTCGGGCAATTCAGGCGCAAGGTTGGATCGTCAACGACCGGAGCGGATGGATAGGTTGGCGACCAGCAATCCTGCGTCCAATTCGCGGCGTTTCCGAGCATGTCGAAAAGCCCGAATTGGTTGGGAGCAAAGCTGTCGCCCGGCAGGGTCTGATTCACCGGCGCCATAAAGCACTTCACCCCGGCCGGAGGAATTTTCCCGCGGAATTGCAGGGTGTCCGCGCACGGCACGGGTCGGCCGCCGCACACGGCGCACAGCGCATGCCCAATCCCGATGTCATCGCCCCAGTAACGAGAGGTTCGCGTGCCAGCCCTGGCGGCATATTCCCACTCGGCCTCGGTGGGGAGACGATAGGGGCCCTTGGATGGGATTGTTTTATCCACGGCAACCTTGCTGTTCAGCCAGGCGATATAGGCCTGCGCATCGTTCCAGCTCACGCAGATCACCGGGTCGCGATCGGTCTGGTCAAAATGGGGGTGCTCCCAGGCATTTCGCGTCGGTGCCACCGGGTGGCCGAGATAACCGAAAAAAATACACGGTGCGGTGATGTGGCCGGTCTCGTGCACAAACGCCGCAAATTCACCGTGTGTGACCGAGTATTTCCCGATTGCGAAGGGTTTGCCGATCGTCACCAAATGTGCCGGATGTTCGTAAGCCATGAATCTTTCGGCTTTGTCCAGATCCGTAGTGCCGGTGATCCCGCCGATGATTGATACAATTAGGGATTGTGGCGGCGGAACCTTCGCGAGTTCCCGCTCCGCCTCGGCGTCGGTCGATCCCATTTGAAAAGAGCCGGCCGGGATGACGACCATCTCCGGGCAGTCGCGGCAGTCCCGGAAACCCGGCGGAGCACCGACGCCTTGCGCCACGGCGGGTGCCTCGACAAAAAATCCGCACAAGGCGACCAGACAACATAGCGCGAGAAGGCCGAAATATTTTGTCATTGCGTGATTGCACCCGTTTGCCGTGGCGTTTGAGGATTTATCGCTCATTCAGTCCCTCATGCACATACCGCTGCAACGGCGACAGAAGATAGCTGATCACACTGCGCCGCCCAGTCTTGATTTCCGCCGTCACCGCCATTCCCGGCGACAGCGCCTCCTCCCGCCCGTCCACCATCATGCGGGCGGTGTCCAGGGCAGCGATATACCCGGGCTCATCCGGCTTGCCGTCCTGGCTTTTCGGGTCATCTGCCTGCCCGCCGGAGGCTTTCTGCGCGGCCGGCGCCGCTGCCTCCAGAACACGATCCCGACTGACATCCACCACATGCCCATGCAGCAGCCCGTACCGGTGCGCATGATCGATCGGGCCCGTCGCTCCAACCCAACCCGCTGAAGACCTATCCGCCCTGGTTCTGCTTGATCAGCGGCGGAATGAATTGCGGCGCGGTGTCCCACGGGAACAAAATCCAGGTATCCTGCGCGACATCGAGCACATAGGTATCGGCAATCCCGGCCCCGGCGGGCTTG
>JAKBCB010000572.1 GCA_021808185.1 Pseudomonadota bacterium | reverse complement strand
GGTGCTGGTGCTGGCGGTCGCGTTGCAGATTTTCTACGGCAGCCACCTCAACGTCGTCTCCCGCCGCTTCTCCGCCGCCGTCGCGGGCGAGATCGCGATGACCATCGACCTGCTGGAACGCTTTCCCCGCCAGGGCGATTGGACGATCCACGAGGCGTACGACGCCTTCGACATGCTGATCCGCTTCGACCCGGGCGGCGCGCTGCCCGCCTCGGACAAGGGCTCGGTGTTCGGCCCGGCGGACGACGACCTCGCGGCGGCGCTGCGCGAGCGGGTGGGCCGGCCATTCCGCACCGACTGGGCCAGCGACCCGCAATGGGTGACCATCGCGGTGCAGGTGCCGGAGGGCACGCTTTGGGTGCAGGTGCCACGCAAGCGGCTGTACACCGGCACGATCTACATCTTCGTCGCCTGGCTGGTCGGCACCGCGCTGCTGCTGTTCGGCATCGCGGCGCTGTTCATGCGCAACCAGGTGCGCGCGATCCGCCGCCTCGCGGCGGCGGCCGAGGCGTTCGGCCTGGGGCGGGATGCCGGGCCGATCCGCCCCGAGGGCGCGGTCGAGGTGCGGCAGGCGGCCACCGCCTTCAACCGGATGCAGGAACGCATCCGCCGCTTCCTGCAACAGCGCACCGAAATGCTGGCCGGCGTGTCGCACGATCTGCGCACGCCGCTGACGCGGCTGCGCCTCGCGCTGGCGATGCTGCCGGCCAGCGAGCCCTGGCGCCAGGAAGTCGCGGAAATGAGCGCGGACGTGGACGAGATGGAGCGGCTGATCGGCAGCTATCTGGCCTTCGCGCGGGGCGAGGGGATGGAGCAGGCGCGGCCGACGGATCTGGGCGCGATGCTGGAGGAGGTCGCCGCCGGCGCGCGCCGGGCCGGGGCGCGGGTGACGGTGGAGGCGCCGGCGGACCTGATGCTGCATCTGCGGCCGGACGCGGCGCGGCGCGCGCTGACCAATCTGGTGGATAATGCCCGCCGCCATTCCCGCCGCATCGAGCTGAGCGCCGTGCCGGTGGGCGAGCGCAGCGTACAGGTGCTGATCGACGACGACGGCCCCGGCATCCCGCCCGACCAGCGGGAGGCGGCGTTCCGCCCTTTCGCCAGCGGCACGGCGGGCGGCACCGGGCTCGGCCTGACCATCGCGCGCGACATCGTGCGCGCGCATGGCGGCGAGATCGACCTGGAAGACAGCCCGCTCGGCGGCCTGCGCGCACGGGTGCGGCTGCCGGTGTGAGTGGCGGCGCCATGCCAGACGCGCGGATATTCTGTCTGGCGCCGCGTTCTGGTATCATGTTTGGGATGACCATCACCCTGACATCCGAGCAGCAGGCTTGGCTGCGCGTTCATGTCGAGCGCGGCGAGTTTGCCTCGATCGACGACGCGGCGCGCCAACTCATCGACGAGCGCATCGCCGAACGCATGGCCGAGGAAGGCGATGACCTGGCATGGGCCAAGCCCTACGTTGACGCGGCCCTGGCGGATGTCGCGAATGGCAGGGTTCTGACCCGCGAGGACCACGAGGCCCGCATGGACGCGCTTTTGGCCTCGATGAAGGTCTGATGGCTCGGATCGTCGTCACCGACGCCGCATCCTTCGACCAGACCGCCATTCTCAGCGACCTGCATGCCAAGGCCGGACTTCGGATCGTCGTCAGGTTTCGCGCGCGGTTCCGATTGCTCTTCGACCACCTCGCCGACCATCCCGCCAGCGGCCCGCGCCGTGATGCGCTCGGAGCGGATGTCCGCATCGGTGTCGTGGCACCGTACATCGTCATCTGTCGGCACAGCCGGCACGACGATACCGTGACCGTGCTGCGAATCATCCACGCGCGTCAGGATATCACACGCGAATTGCACCGCCGCTGACGCGGCGGCCTGCGTGCGCGGGTGCGGCTGCCGTCATGAGTGGCGGTCTCCCCCTCCCCTTGCGGGAGGGGGCTTTTCGCGCCCGGTCTACTTCGCGCCCTTGGCCACCAGTTGCTTCACCTCGTCCATCGCCTCGGTGAAGCGGTGGTTGAGCGTGCCGATCGCCTCGGCGTTGGCGCGCTGGATCAGGTCGCCGAGTTCCTTGGCGTTCTGCACCGCGCGCTCGTAAGCCTGCTTCAGCAGTTCCGCCTGCCGGGCCGCCTTGGCCGAGGGCGTCTCGGTGCTCGACAGCGCGCGCATCTGCTCGCTGACCTCGGCCATGGTCGCCTGCATGATCTCCATGTGCCGCTTGGCCACCGCCTGCGCGCCTTCC
The DNA here is from genome assembly GCA_021808185.1 of Pseudomonadota bacterium. GTDB lineage: Bacteria > Pseudomonadota > Alphaproteobacteria > Acetobacterales > Acetobacteraceae > CAJCJG01. Next base: position 356 of record JAKBCB010000572.1, on the reverse strand, counting down.
AGGGCGATGCGGTTGGCGGCGGACAGCGCCTCCAGGTTGCGCCGGTGGGCGCCCATCAGGGCCTCGCCGTCCGGGATCGGCGGGAATTTCATTTCGGTGAACATCTTGGTGAAGTCCTCGGCCGCAGTCTTGGCCTGGGTCATCGCCTGGGCAAACGGGTTCTCGGGTTGCTTGGTCGCCATGAAGGTCTCCTGTGCGTGCAGAAACGCCGCCGGCCGAGGCAGCCGGGGATGCCGCCGGGGCATTCCGAGCCACCGGACCACCCCCACCATGTACGCCCGCCCGCCCGCGCGAACAATGCCGCGACGATGACAGATGCGCGCGCCGCGCGCCGCCTTCAGTCCGGGCGCGAGGGA
>JAKBCB010000571.1 GCA_021808185.1 Pseudomonadota bacterium | reverse complement strand
TTCGCGGGTCAGGCCGATCCCGAGCGCCAGCCGCGCCTCTCCCGGCCGCTCGGCGTCCGGGCCACGGGTAAAGATCGTGGCGTGCGGGCTGAGCACGCCCTCGGTCCCGCCGGACCAGACGAAGGCCACGCGCTGCTGCACGTCCTCGGCCGACATCGCGAGCCTGCGGCCGAGCAGCAGCGCGAAGGACAGGGTGGCGAACCCACGGGTGAAATCGTTGGCGCCGCCGTTGCCCTCGGTCTTGCCGATCACCGCGACGATGGACGCCGGATCGACGGTACCCGCGTCGATCAATGCCGCAAGTCCCGAAACATCGCTCGGGCTGCTCATCGCAACCTTGTGGACGCCGATGCTCATGCCGATCCCTCCCGTTGCCCTGGCTGGGTGCCTGGGCTCAGGGTAGCAGGGCGCGCAGCGCTTCCAACTCCCGCAGCGTGTGGGTCAGCACCGCGCGCAGGCGCTCGGTATCGCCCTCGGCGCGGGCGCGGGCGGGCTTCTCGCCAGCGACGGCGGGGCGCGCCAGGCCCGGGATCGGCAATTCCGGATTGGCCTGCGCCGCCTCGGCCTCGGCCTCCTCGCGCTCCTCGGGGGCGGCGGGCGGGATGTCGTCGGACAGCTTGCCGCCGCCTTCGCGCAGCAGGCGCTGTACGCCCTTGATCGTGTAGCCCTGGATGTAGAGCAGGTCGGAAATCCGCCGCAGCAGCGCGATATCGTCGGGCCGGTAATAGCGGCGGCCGCCGCCGCGCTTGAGCGGCTTGACCTGCGGGAACTTGGTTTCCCAGAACCGCAGCACATGCTGCGGGATGTGAAGCTCGTCCGCGACCTCGCTGATGGTGCGAAAGGCGTTGGGGGCCTTCTTCGGCCGGGCACGGGCGGCCTCGGCGTCGTCGTCGGCTGCGCCCTCGGCCCGGTCAGCGGCGGCTTGCCCCGCGCCGTCCAGGCTGGCCGACATCATTCATCGTCCCCGTCATCGGCCGAGGGCGTGGCGTGGTTCACATGCGCCTTGAGGACGTGGCTCGGGCGGAACACCAGCACGCGGCGCGGCAGGATCGGCACTTCCACGCCGGTCTTCGGGTTGCGGCCGATGCGGCGGCCCTTCTGGCGCACCGAAAAGGTTCCGAACCCACTGATTTTCACGGATTCCCCCGTCTCCAGCGCGTTCGACATGCGCTGCAACACGGTTTCCAGCAGGTCGGCGGATTCGTTCCGCGACAGCCCGACCTGGGTGTAGATCGTCTCCGTCAGATGCGCGCGCGTGATCGTGTTCATGACACGACGGTAATCAGAGACCAGTCGCGCGTCAACAAACCCGTAAAAGCAACCCGTTGGACCAGTTGGGGCCCGCGCCGCTAGAGCCGGATCAGCGCCGAGCCCCAGGTCAGCCCGCCGCCGAGCGCGCTGAGCAGCAGCACCTGCCCCGGTTTCAGCCGCCCGTCCGCATGCGCCTCGGCCATCGCCAGCGGGATCGAGGCGGCCGAGGTGTTGGCGTGGCGGTCGATGGTGACGACGACGTGGCCGACCGGCAGGCCGAGGCGCTTGGCGATGGCATCGACGATGCGCATGTTGGCCTGGTGCGGCACCAGCCAATCCACCGCCGAACGGTCGAGCCCATTGGCGGCCAGCGCCTCGTCCACCGCGTCGGACAGACGGTGCACGGCGTGGCGGAACACTTCCTTGCCGTTCATCACCAGATGCCCGGGGCGATCGGACCGACCGACCGCTCCATCGACATACAGGATGTCGCCGAGCCTGCCGTCCGAATGGATATGGGTGGACAGCACGCCGCGATCCGCGCCGGTGCCGTCGCCGCTGCCCGCGCGCAGGAACACCGCCCCCGCGCCATCGCCGAACAGCACGCAGGTGCCGCGATCCTGCCAGTTCATGATGCGCGAATAGACTTCCGAGCCGATCACCAGCACACCGCGCACCTGCCCGGTGCGGATCATCGCGTCCGCGACCGAGAGCGCATAGACGAAGCCGCTGCACGCGGCCGACAGATCGAAGGCGAAGCCACCGCAGCCGAGCGCGGCCTGCACCCGCACCGCCGTCGCCGGGAACGCCTGATCCGGGGTGGCGGTGGCAAGAATGATCGCGTCCACGTCGCCCGGTGTCGCCCCCGCATCGGCCAGTGCCGCCTGTGCGGCGCGGGTGCCCATGAAGGCGCAGGTCTCGTGCGGCGCGGCGATGTGGCGCTGGCCGATCCCGGTGCGCTCACGGATCCAGCTGTCCGAGGTGTCCACGGTGCGGGACAGTTCCTCGTTGCTGACGATCTTCTCGGGGAGGTAGCCGCCGATCCCGGCCAGGATGGCGCGAACCACCCGCGCGCCCGCGGGCGCCGCTGCCTCAGCCGGTTGCCGCGAGGCGAGGTCCGCCATTTCCACTGCCAGGTCCATCCTTCGGTCCTACCCCACTCCTCGCATCCGCCCCGCCTTGCAGCGAGACGATGCGCGCCAGCCCCTCGCGCATCCGGTCGTTGAAGCGATGCACCACCATGTCCATGCCGACATCGACCGCGTGTGCGAATCCGGACGCATCGGTGCCACCATGCGACTTCACCACCACACCGTTCAACCCGAGCATGACCGCCCCGTTGTA
>JAKBCB010000040.1 GCA_021808185.1 Pseudomonadota bacterium | reverse complement strand
TCGCTCTCGTCGGAGAAGACGTAGGTGTTGCCCGACAGTCCGCCTGTCAGCGTCTCGTTGCCATGGCCGGCGACGAAGGTGTTGTAGCCGAAACCGCCGCTGATGACGTCGCGGCCGCTGCCGCCGATGAACGTGTCGCTGCCGGTGCCGGCGCCGGTCAGTGTTTCGCTGCCGCGTCCGGCGACCAGCAGATCGTTGCCGCCGCCGATGGCGTACAATTGGTCATGGTTGCCCGCGCCGAACAGGGTGGTGGCCTGTAGCCCCGTGACCAGCAGGTTGTTGCCGTCCGTGCCGCCCTTATAGACGCCGCCGCCCGCGCCGCCGCTGAGCGTTGCCGAGCCGTCGCCGCCGAACACCGTCGATGCGCCCGAGCCATTGATGAAGGTCAGCGAGCCGGTGCCACCGCGCACCATCGCATCGCCCGAGAGAACCTGGATCGTGTCCTGGCCGCTGCCGGCGACGATCTTGTCGTGGCCGGTCACCTGAACCAGATCGTTGCCGCTGCCGAGCACGATGGTGTTGTCGCCGGGGCCGGCGCCGATGGTGTCGTTGCCGCTGAGCGCCAGGATATGGTTGTTGCCGCCATCTGTCAGGAACAGGTGGTCGCCGCCATGCTGTTCGATAATTTCGGTGCCGCCGCCGCTGGCGATCACCGTGCCGGCGCCGCTGTTGGCGAAATACACCAGCGGGCTGTCGGCCACCACCAACTGCTCGGGCGCGTTACCGCCCAGCAGCACCAGCGGTCCCCCGGCAACGTCGATCACGTCGCGCGTCGTCACCGGCGCGGAGGCTTCGCCGGGGCCGGTCACGATCAGCTCGTTCAGGCCGGAGGGAGGATTGAGCGGGCCGAGCCCGTCATAGGTGAACGGCGTTACCGTCCCGTCCTGAATCTGACCGGATAGAATACCCAGCAACGTCTGTGCGACCTGCGCGTTGCGTGCGGAGTCAATTTCAATTGAGACCGTCGATCCGCCCGCGCCAAGAACAGTTACCATCGGCATAATTTCACGCTCCTACGGATACGACATCTCGCTATCCCATGCCGTAACGGTGCCTACATACCATTGCAATTCATGAAGTGTCGCGCGGCTCAGAAAGTGTCTTAATTGTCAAACTATGTTATCAAATATGTCACTTTGGTGACGCGCACCGCGCCGAGGCTACGGGCCTGCCGACACGTCCAGATGGCAGGCGACGATGTGTTCCGTCGCCACCTGCCGCGGCACCGGCTCCTCCGTCCGGCAGCGGTCGAAGGCCGCCGGGCAGCGGGTGTGGAAGCGGCAGCCGGGGGGCGGGGCGAGCCCGCTCGGCACGTCGCCGCGCAGCACGGTGCGCTCTCGCGTGGCCGTCGGGTCAGGCAGCGGCACAGCCGAGAGCAGCGCGCGCGTGTAGGGGTGGCGGGGGGCGGCGAACAGCGCGCGCCGGGGGGCGAGTTCCACGATACGGCCGAGATACATCACCGCCACGCGATGCGTCAGATGCTCGACGATCGCGAGGTCGTGGCTGATGAACAGCAGCGCCAGGCCGAGCCGCTCCTGCAAACCCAGCAGCAGGTTGACGATTTGCGCCTTGACCGAGACATCCAGCGCCGAGACCGCCTCGTCGCACACCAGCAGGTCCGGCGCCGGGGCCAGCGCGCGGGCAATGCCGATACGCTGGCGCTGCCCGCCAGAGAATTCGTGCGGCAGCCGGTGCATCGCACTCGCGGGCAGCCCGACCTGGTCGAGCAGTTCCACCACGCGCGCATCGAGCGCCGCCCCGGACGCGAGCGAGAAATTGCGCAGCGGCTCGGCGATCACGTCGCGGATGCGCTGGCGCGGGTTGAGGCTGCTGAACGGATCCTGGAACACCACCTGCATGTGCCGGCGCAGCGGGCGCATGTGCCGCTCCGGCAGGTCGTCGATGCGTTTCCCCGCGAGCGAGATCTGTCCCCCGGTCACCGGCGCCAGACGCAGGATGCAGCGCCCCACGGTGGATTTGCCGCAGCCGCTCTCGCCGACAAGTGACAGCGTCTCGCCACGCGCGAGCGTGAACGACACGCCATCGACCGCGCGCACCGCGCCGCCGCGCACAGGATAGTGCTTGACCAGCCCGGCAACCTCCAGCAGGGGCGGGGTCATGGGCCGGTGCCCGCGTGATGGCAGGCCACCGCATGGGCGGGGCGGGGTTGCGTCAGTTCGGGTGTTTCGCGGCGACAGATCTCGGTCACGAGCGGGCAGCGTCCGGCGAAGGCGCAGCCAGGTTGCGGGCCGATCAGGCTCGGTACCTGCCCGGGAATTTCCGCCAGCCGCTCGCGCGGCGCGCCGTGCAGCGACGAACCCAGGCGCGGCACGGCACCGAGCAGGCCGCGCGTGTATGGATGCAGCGGTGCCGCGTACAGATCGATGACCGCCGCCTCCTCGACCTTGCGGCCGGCGTACATCACCACAACGCGCTGCGCCATCTCCGCGACCACGCCGAGATCGTGGGTGATGAGCATGATCGCCGCCCGCACGCGGGTTTTTAGGTCGCGCATCAGATCGAGAATCTGCGCCTGTATGGTGACATCGAGCGCCGTCGTCGGTTCGTCGGCGATCAGCAGGCGGGGCGTGCAGGCGAGTGCGATGGCGATCATCACGCGCTGGCGCATGCCGCCGGAAAGCTGGTGCGGATACTCGCGCACGCGCCGTTCCGGGTTGGCGATGCCAACCAGAGTGAGCAACTCGACCGCGCGCCGTGTCGCCGCGGCGGCGGAGAGGCCCTCGTGCAGGCGCAGCGTCTCGGCGATCTGCCGTCCCACCGTCAGCACAGGATTGAGGCTGGTCATCGGCTCCTGGAAGATCATGCCGATGTCCTTGCCGCGCAGCGCGCGCATCTCCGGCTCGCGCATCGCCAGCACATCGCGCCCGTCGAAGCGGATGGCCCCGCGCACGCGGCCGGGCGGTTGCGGTACCAGACGCAGGATGGACATGGACGTGACCGACTTGCCGCAGCCGCTCTCACCGACAATGGCCAGGGTCTCGCCGGCCGCGACATCGAAGCTGAGGCCCTGCACGGCGGCGAGCACGCCGCGCGGGGTGGCGAAGGCGACGTTGAGATCGCGGACTTCCAGAAGCGCCATGGCTACAACCGCTTGGCCATGCGCGGGTCCAGCGCGTCGCGCAGGCCATCGCCGAGCAGGTTCACCGCGAGCACGGTGATACTGAGCGCCGCGGCCGGGAAGAACACGATGAACGGCTTCACCTGCCACAGCGCGCGGCCCTCGGCCATGATGTTGCCCCAGCTCGGCACGATCGGCGGCGTGCCGGCGCCGATGAAGCTGAGGATCGCCTCGGTGATCATGGCGGAAGCACAGATATAGCTGGCCTGCACGATCAGCGGTGCCAGCGTGTTGGGCAGGATGTGCCGCCAGATCAGGCGCGGCGTGCGCGTGCCGGCGGCAATCGCCGCCTCGACATACGGCAGGTCGCGCAGGGACAGCACCACGCCGCGCACGAGGCGGCCCGTGCGGGGCACTTCGGCGATAGTAATGGCGAGAATCACATTCCCCACGCTGCCCCGTGTCAGCGCCATCAGCGCGATGGCGAGCAGGATCGGTGGGATCGACATCAGGCCGTCCATCACGCGCATCACCAGATTGTCGAGCCAACGGACGAACCCGGCGACGACGCCGATGGCAAGGCCGATGGCCGAGGCCAGGGCGGCGACCGCGAATCCCACGATCAGCGAGACGCGCGCGCCGAAAACGACGCGCGAATAAACGTCGCGGCCCAGCATGTCGGTGCCGAACCAGTGCGCCGCAGATGGCGGGCGGGTGCGCCGGGCCGGGGCGAGGGCGGTCGGATCGACGGTGAACAGCAGCGGCGCCAGCACCGCCGCCAGCACGATCAGGACCAGCAGAAGGCCGCCCACCGCGATGCCCGGATGCCGCCGCGCCCAGCGCATCATTGCCGAATCCTCGGGTCGAGCAGCGTGTACAGCAGATCGACGATCAGGTTGACCAGCACATAGACGAAGCTGAACAACAGCGTCACCCCCTGGATCACCGGATAGTCGCGCCGCAGGATCGCATCGACGACAAGGCGCCCGATTCCCGGAATGGCGAACACGCTCTCCGTTACCACCGCGCCGCCGATCAGCAGCGCGACGCCGAGGCCGATGACGGTGACGATCGGCACGGCGGCGTTCTTCAGCGCGTGCAGGAACAGGATCGGCGCCAGTCCCAACCCTTTGGCGCGCGCGGTCCGGATATAGTCCTGGCCGAGCACTTCGAGCATGGCGGCGCGCGTCACCCGCGCGATCAGCGCCACGTAGATCGTGCCGAGCGCGATCACCGGCAGCACGAGGTTGCGCAGCCATGGCAATACGCCCTGCGCCAGCGGCGTGTAGCCCTGCACCGGCAGCCAATCCAGTTGGAGCGCGAAGACGAAGGCCAGCACGTAGCCCACGACGAACACCGGGACGGAGAAGCCCAGCACCGCGAACAGCATGACCACACGGTCGAGCCAGCCACCGGCGCGCGCGGCCGCCAGGACGCCGAGGGGTACCGCCACGACCACGGAAAACACCAGTGTCAACGCCATCAGCGACAGCGTCGGTTCCACGCGCTGGCCGATCATGTGCGCGACGGACAAGTTCGCAAAAATCGAGGTGCCGAAGTCGCCGTGCAGCACCTGCCACACCCATTCGCCGAAGCGCACCAGGAACGGCCGGTCGAGCCCGAGCGAGGCGCGGATATGGGCGATGTCCTCCGCACTCGCCTGATCGCCCGCGATGATCGCCGCCGGATCACCCGGCGCGATATAGAGCAGCGAGAAGACGAACAGTGCCACCACCGCCATCACCGGGACGGTGGCCAGCGCGCGCCTGCCGGCGTAGCGCCACATCAGCTTTTGCGCACGTCCCAGAACAGCGGCAGCGGCGCCTTGGCGATGCCCGTTATATTGGCGCGCCACGCCTGGTACTGCTGGAAGAACCCTGTGGGGATATACACCACGTCCTCGAACGCGGCCCGGTTGATCGCGCTGGCGGCGGCCTTTTCCGCCGCCGCGTCCGGGGCGTCGTACCACGCGACGATGCCGTCCTCCACCGCCTGGCTGCTCGGCCAGCCGAACCATGCCTTCGCGCCGCCGGCATCCAGCGCGGTGTACGGCGCGGGATTGATGCAGTCGGCACCTGCGTGCCAGGTGTGAAAGATGTTCCAGCCGCCCTTGCCGGGTGGATCCTTCTTCGCCCGGCGCGCGCCGACGGTGCCCCAGTCCAGCGCCTGATAATCGACATTCATGCCGATCTTGCCGAGCACGTCGGCGGTCACGTCGCCCTCGGCCTTGGTGATGGCGATGTCGGTCGCCACCATCAGGATGACTTTCTCGCCGTTGTAGCCGGACTCGGCCAGCAACTTTCTGGCCGCCTCGTAATTGCGCGGTCCCTTCAACAGGTCGCCGCCATCCTCGGTGAACAGCGCGGTGCCCGGGGTGAAGAAGCTCGCCGTGGATTTCCAGAGCGACTCGTCGTCGCCGCAGACGGCGGCCATGTAGTCCGGCTGCGACACCGCCATCAGCAGCGCGTGGCGCGCGCGCACGTCGTTGAACGGCGGAAACAGATGGTTCATGCGCAGGCTGCCGAGATTGCCGAGCGGATCGACGATCTGCACCGCGAGGTCGCGGTTGCGCTTCATCGTCGCCACCAGATCCGGCAGCGGCGTTTCCAGCCAGTCCACCTCGCCGTTCTGCAACGCGGCGCCCGCGGTCGCGGGGTCCGGCAGGATCTGCCACTCGATCCGGTCGAAATTCATGCGCCGTCCTCCGGCGAGCCAATCGGCCTTTTCCGGACGTGGCTGGTAGTCGGCGAACAGATCGAACACCGCGCGCGAGCCGGGCACCCATTCGTCGGCGCGGAACTTCATCGGACCGGAGCCGACATAGTCCTTGATGATCTGGAACGGGTCGGTGCGCGCGATGCGCTCGGGCATGATCAGCGCCATCGGCGCGTTGCTCTTGCCGATGGCGAACAGCATTTTTGTGAACGGCTTGTTCAACCGGAAGCGGAAGCTCCGGTCGTCCAGGGCTTCCAGCGCATCGAGGCGCGCATGGATCACCTGCCCCATGGTGTCGCGCACCATCCAGCGTTGCAGGCTCGCGATCACGTCGCGCGTGGTCACAGCCTCGCCGTCATGGAATTTCAGCCCGGGACGGAGGCGGAACGTCCACGTCTTGAAGTCCGGGGAAACCTCGTGGCCCTCGCACATCTGCGGTTGCGGGGTGAAATTGCCGTCCACGCCGTACAGCGTCTCCCACACCATCGCCGCCGCGTTGCGCACCACGTATTGCGTGCCGGCAACGGCATCGAGACTGGAAAGATTGGCTTGCGGCACGAACCGCAGCACCCGCGCCGCATCCGCGCGCGCGATGCGCGGGGCCGCGAGGGCTCCCGCCGCCAGCTTCAGCACATCCCGCCGCCGTATCCGCATCGCGTTCGCCCTTGCCGCAAGGTTCAGAAGATCGAAAGCCCGCCCGGGTTCCCCCTGAGCCGGCGGGGAGCGGGTTGCCATGGCCGGTTCCCTTTGCAAGGGACGTTCCAACGGCCGTCTTTGCAAGGGTCGTTCCAACCCCCGTCGATCGCCGCATCCATGACGCTGATGCCGAGCCTGCGCGGCGCGCCTGACACTTTGCGCGCGTGCCGCGCGGGCGTGAAGTCACATTGGCGGGGCTGCCGGGGCATGCCATCATCGCGCACCCCGAGCCGAGAGCACCGCCATGGCCAGCCTGTTTTCGCTGGATGAGCACGTCGTCCTGATCACCGGCGCGAGCCGCGGGCTCGGCCTCGCGATGGCCAGCGCCATGGCCGAGGCCGGCGCGCTGGTGGTCCTCAACGGCCGCGACCCGACGACCCTGGAGCAGGCCGCGTCCGGGCTGCGCGCACGGGGACTGAAGGCGGAGACGGCGCCATTCGATGTCAGCGACTTCGCTGCCTCGGCGCGGGAAGTGGCGGCCATCGCGGCCCGGCATGGACGGCTCGACACGGTGGTGCTGAACGCCGGTGTCAACTTCCGCAAGCCGCTGCTGGAATGGGAAACCGAGGACTTCCGGCGCGTGCTCGACATCAACCTGACCGGCTGTTTCGTGCTGGCGCGCGAGGCGGCGCGGGCCATGATCCCGCGTGGCAGTGGGCGGATCATCTTCACCGGCTCAGTGATGGGCATTGTCGCGCGCCCCACCGTGCACGCCTACGCCGCCGCCAAGGCGGGTCTGGCCGGCATGGCCAAGACGCTCGCGGTCGAACTGGCCCCCAAGGGGATCACCGTCAACACGATCTGCCCCGGCTTCTTCGACACCGAGATGAACACGCCGCTGATGCAGAACCCCGAATTCGACGCCTGGATGAAATCGCGCTGCCCGCTCGGCCGCTGGGCGAGGCCGGAGGAACTCGGGGGTGCCGCCGTGTACCTCGCCAGCCGCGCGGGCAGCTACGTGACGGGGGCCATGCTGGTGGTCGATGGGGGGCTGACGATCAATATGTGATCACGCCTTCCTGGCCTTCTTCGGCTTCTCCGCGGCGCCGGCACCCTGCCGCAGCCCGGCGATGCCGGCCGCGACCGCCGCCTGATACACCCACACATCGCCCGCGTAGCTGATGAAATCGAACCCGGCCGCGTACAGCGCGAGGCCGGTCGCGACATCGGGCACCAGCCGGCCGAGCGACTTGCCGTGCTTGCGCGTGGCCTTGGTCACGGCTTTCACGGCTTCGACAAAGCGGGGATGGGAGAATTCGCCGGGGATGCCGAGCGAGCAGGACAGGTCGAAATGCCCGATCCACAGGCAGTCCACGCCATCCAGTGCCGCCATCGCGTCGGCGTTCTCCACCCCCTCGGCCGTCTCGATCTGCATGAACACCGTGGTCCGCTTGTTGGCGGCGAGCAGCTTTTCCGCCGTGGGGCCGGCGCGGTAATTGTCGTGCGCGACGCCGAGCGCCACGCCGCGCTTGCCTTGCGGATAGTATTTGATGCAGTCGAGGATGAAGCGGGCCTCCGCCGTGTTGCCCACCATCGGCAGCATGATGCCCTCCGCGCCGGAATCGCAGGCGCGCGCGATGTGGTCGTATTCGCGCGAGGGTGTGCGCACGATCGCCGGAAGCTGTGCGGCCTCGGCATAGCGCAATGCCTGCTTGATCGTCTCGTAGCCGAAGGCGCTGTGCTCCATGTCGAACACCACGAAGTCGCAGCCAGCATTTTTCAGCATGTGGCCGATGCCGGGCGTGACGAACTCGACGACGAAGTGGCCAGCCTTCATCGGCTTGGTGCCCACCATGGATTTCAGGCTCTCGGTTGCCACGTTGCTCTCCCTTGTGTGTCCTGGTTCGCGTCAGCCGTTGGCCAGTTGCAGCCGGCGGATGGTGAGGGTCTCGATCAGCGGCTTGGCCGCCGCCGCGAATTCCAGGTAGTGCGGTGCCTGCATGTGCGCGTCGAACGCCGCCTCGCCGTCGTACATCTCATACAGGAACCAATGGTCCGCAGCCTTCGGATCGACGCAGACGTCGAACCGCCGGCAGCCCGGTTCGTCGCGCACGGCGGCCTTCGCATTGGCGCGGATCAGCCCTCCGAAGGCCTCCGCCGCGCCCGGTTTGGTCACGATGTCCACCACGATCACCAGCTTGCTCATCGCCCTATCTCCGCTCCGTCGCGGATCAGCTCCGCGATTTCCCGCAAATGCCGGTCCATCGCCGCGCCGGACGCCTCGGCGTCGTGTGCCGCGACGGCGTCGAAGATGCGCCGGTGCCCGTCCAGCGCCACCGCCTCGGCGTGCGGCAGGCGCAGCGCGATGGTGCGCTGGCTGGTCAGCCAATCGACCAACGCCTCGTGCACCGCGGCGAAGATCGGATTCTTCGTCGTCTGCGCGAGCGCGAAATGAAACGCTACATCAGCTTGCTCGAATTTGCGCGCATCGCCGCGAGCCGCTGCGTTGGCGTCCAGCGCCTGGCGCAGGCGGTCGATGTCGGCGTCCGTCGCGCGCAGCGCCGCCAGCCGCGCGATGCCGGTCTCGAACAGCGCACGCGCATCCTGGAAATGCGTGGCACCGTCGCCCTGTGAGAGGAACGCCCGCGCGGCACCGGACAGATGCGCGATCAGCGTGTCCGGTGTCGGCGTGGTGACGCTCGCGCGCTCACCGGTGCTGACGCGCACCAGGCCCATGCGGTGCAGCGCGAACAGCGCCTCGCGGATCGACGGGCGGCCGACATCGAACAGGCGCATCAATTCGCGCTCCGGCGGCAGCAGCGTGCCGGGCGGGAAGGTGCCGTCCTGGATCATCTCCTCAAGCCGGTGCGCGATGTCCTCCCACAGCCGGTGGCGCCGGACGGGACGCACGCGCAGCGGGGCATCGGCGGCGCTGTTCATGTCTGCCGCCCGTGCCGCTCCAGGCGCGTGACCTCCGTCGCCAGCGCCTCGACATGCGGGAACGCCGCGACCGACAGCGACGACGAGAGTCTGCCGTCCGAGACCACCACCACGCGGTCGGCCGCCTCGAACATTTCCGGGACTTCGGTGCAGTACATCACCACGGCGTTGCCGTCGGCGGCGAAGTCCGAGAGCAGGCGATAGATTTCGCGCCGCGCGCCGATATCGACGCCTCGCGTGGGTTCCTCCAGCAACAGCAGCCGCGGGCGGGAAGCGAGCGCCTGCGCGATGGCAACCTTCTGCTGGTTGCCGCCCGACAGCGAGCGGATGCCTTGCCCAAGCGTCCGCGTTTTGACGTAGAACCGCCGCACCGCATCCTCGGCCAGGGCGCGCATCCGGCGCGGCCGCAACGCGTAGCCGAAGCCGGCAATGTCCGGCTTGCCCAGTCGCGCGAGCAGGTTGTTGCCAACCGAGAGATTGGAATACAGGCTGAGTTGCCGCGTCGCCGGCACATAGGCGGTGTAGCGCCGCACCGCGCCGGCGCCGGACTCGCCCATCACCGAGATCTCGCCCTGGCTTGCCTCCACCCCGCCGAGCGAGCGCAGCAGTTCGCGCGCGCCGGAGCCTTCCACGCCCATCAACGCCAGGATTTCGCCGCGCGCGGCGGCGAACGACAGACCGGCGAACAGCCCGCCGCGATGCGTCCAGCCACGCACCTGCAACAGCGCCGCCTCCGCGCGCGTATCGCGAAGACCGCGCGCGCTGTCCGGTGTCGCGCGATGTTCGGCCAGCACCAGCAGTTGCGCGATGCCTTCCTCGGTCAGCGCCGCGCCTTGCAATTCGGCCGCGACCTTGCCATCGCGCATCACGACGACACGGGAGGTGTGCTCGACGAGATCGCCGAGGCGGTGGGTGACGAGAATCACGATGTTTCCGGCGTCGGCGAGCTTGCGAATCTCCTGGAACAACTCGTCGGATTCTTCGTCGGTCAGCGCCGAATTCGGCTCATCAAACAGGAACACGCGCGCGTCGCGGGCGAGGGCGCGGGCGATTTCCGTGCGCTGCTGCACCGCAAGCGTGCAGTCGCCAAGCGGGCGGGCCACATACGGGCCGAGGCCGAGCGCCGTCATCAGCGCGCGGTCGCCGTCCGGCGGGGCGGGGCGCAACAGGTGCGCGCCCTCGCGTCCGACCAGCAGATTTTCCGCCACGGTCAGATTCGGAAACAACTGTGGCTCCTGATGCACCACCGCCACTAGCCTTGCGGCCTCGGCCAATGGGAATGCGGCCCCGCCGATCCGCACCTCGCCGCCGTCGTGGCGCTCCTCGCCGGCCAGGATGCGCACCAATGTGCTCTTGCCAGCCCCGTTTGGCCCCGCGATACCGAGCACCTCGCCCGGGATCAGGTCGAGATCGAGGCCGACCAGGGCTTTCGTGTTGCCGTAGCCCTTGCGCAGGCCCCGGATTTCGATCCGCTGCGTCATCCCGCGCGCCGCGCCCGCAGCCGCGTCAGGCCGAGGTCGAGTGCGACCGCGCCGATGGTGACGGCGCCCAGAAAGATCTGCTGCGCATGCGGCCCCGGCGAGAGCAGCGCCAGCCCGATCTGCAATTCCGCCAGCAGCAGCGCCCCACCCAGCGTGCCGATCGCCGTGCCCTTGCCGCCGCTGAGGCTGGCGCCACCGATGATGACGGCGGCGAACACGGGGAAGGTTTGCGACAGGCCCAGATCCGGCTGCGATGTCTGGATGAACGAGAAGTCGAGAATCCCCGCGATGGCCGCGATCACGGCGGAGAGAATGAAAGCCAGAATCTTGTAACGCCGCACCGGCAGCCGGGCCAGTTGCGCCGCCAGCGGGTTGCCGCCGATCGCAACCAGGCGAAACCCGAACAGCGAGCGGTGCAGCAGGAACCCCACGACTAGGGCCAGCGCCAGCATCCAGAACACCTCGACGGAGAACTGATGCGCGCCGAACTGCTTCGTTAAATTCACGAAGAACGCCAACTGCGAGTCCGCGACGCTGTAACCCTCCGGCGGGTAGTTCGGATTGAACGTCGAGGCGTGGGTCACATACAGCGACAGGCCATACAGCAGGTTGTAGCTGCCGAGTGTGACGATGAACGACGGAATGCGCAGCGCCGTCGTCAGCACGCCGTTGAAGATGCCGACACCCACCGCGATCAGCAGCACCAGCGGGATCGCCAGTTGCACCGGTACGCCGCCCTGAATCCAGATCACCGCGAGCGAATTGGCGGCGAGCCCGTACATCGCGCCGACCGACAGATCGATCTCGCCGATCACGATCACCAGCGTCAGCCCCAGCCCCATGATCGCGACCGAACTCATCGAGCGCAGGACCGAGATGATGACATCGGTGTTGAGGAAGGCGTCGTTGAAGACCTGGAAGACGAAGCCGACAACGACGATGGCGACGGCGAGCCCGCCGAGGCGCAACGTCAGGTCGAAGGTGGCGCGGCCGGCGGCGGAGAACCGCGCGGCACGCGTCGGGGGGGCGTTGTCAGGGATCGACATGATGTCCCGAATTGCCGTCAGGCGGAGGCCCCGGGCCAGTGCGCGGCCCGGGGCGCGCGCCTCAGTTGCCGGACGACATGATCGAGGCGAGCTGCGCCCGCGCCTCGGCGGTGTCAGCCTTCGTCACGGCCTTCAGCGTCTGTGTGTTGGCCAGCACCTCGCCATTGGCGAGGAACTGCGCGCAGGCCGGGCCACCGAACGCCGCCTGATCCGGCCAGCGTTGGTCGAGCAGCGCCACCTGGATGCCGGCGTCGATGGCATCGAGCTGCCCCTTGCTCACGTTCCAGCCGATAGAGAACGTCTTGCCGACGCGGTTGAGTTCCTTGATCGCGCGGTCGGCATGTTCGGCGCCGATATCCACGTTCTCGATCAACTGCACGTCCGGATGCGCCGAGAGGAATGCCTTGTAGTTGTCGAAGGCCTTGCCCGGCTCATACGACGTGTTCAGGCCGTTCGCTTCGGTATTGACGAATTTCGCGTCCGGAATTGCCTTTTGAATGGCCTCGCGAAAGCCCTTCATGCGCCCCTGGGCCCAGAACTCCGCCGGATCGCCGCCGGAGACGGCGAACACGGTCAGATGGTTGCCGGTATCGGCCATCCATTTCAGCACCACCTCGGCAGCGGTCTTGCCCTCCAGCGGCGGCAACTGGGTGAAATTGGTGAACTCGTGCCCGCGCGAGGTCACACCCACGGTGAATACCGGAATGCCCTGTGCCATCAGCTTGTTGACGATGGCGGTGGTGGCGTCCGACGTGGTTGGTTCGATAGAGATGCAATCGATCTGCCGGGCGGCGAGCTTGGCCTCGATCTGCGCCACCTGCTCGTTCGGGTTGGTCTGCACCGGGGCGAGCGGGGTGCAATCCATCGGGTAGATCTTGTTGCCGGCCTCGCAGCCATACTTGAACCCGGCAGCGTATTGCGGCGAGAACAGAGGAATTCCAGAGCCCTGATAGGAAAAGACGTAATTGATCTTCTCGTGTCTGGCGAGCTTGTCGGCGATGCGCTGTGCCAGTTTGAAGGTGCCCCACGGCATCTTCACCTCGTTCGGAGCCCCGGCCATTTTCTCGCCGCTGGCCGGGATTTGCGAGGCGGCGTTGTCCGCCTTCGCGGGCGCCGCCGTGAAGGTCAATACGCCGCCCAAAGCGGCAAGCATCGCAAATCCGCGCTTGGTCATGACCGTTTCTTCCCCCCTGTCTGGCCGCGCCGGTGCCCGGCGCGGGTCAGCGTTGTCGCTGTTGCGCCAAGATTGCTCGCGCCGCGCCGCGCAAGTCAACGAGGGTTTAAGGTGTTACCCCATCGCCCACGCCACGCCGATCCAGCCCGGCGGTGGCGCGCAGCAGGTCGCGGGTGTGGGGATGGCGGACATCGCCGGCGGCGAGCGCCTCGGCGCTGGTCAGTTCCACCATCTCGCCGTGCTGCATCACGCCCACCCGCCCGCACAGATGCGCGATCACCGCCAGATCGTGGCTGACCATCAGCAGCGTCAGCTTATGCTCGTGCCGCAGGCGGGACAGCAGGTTGAGGATTTCCGCCTGCACCGAGACATCGAGCGCGCTGGTCGGCTCGTCCAGCAGCAGCACCGGGGGGGCGACGACCAGCGCGCGCGCGATCGCCACGCGCTGCCGCTGTCCGCCCGAAAGCTGGTGCGGGAAACGGAACCGGTGCTCCGGCCCCAGCCCGACCTCGGCCAGCACCTCGGCGATCCGCTTCTCGCCGCCCGGCAGGCCCTGCACGCGCAGCGGGGCCGCCAGCGTCTGGTCCACGGTTTGGCTCGGGTGCAGCGAGCCGTACGGGTCCTGAAACACCATCTGCACCAGCCGCCGCTGCGCCCGGTTTCGCGATGCCGGCATTTTTTGCCCGGCCAGTTCCACGCTGCCCTCGGCATGCGGGATCAACCCGGCGATGGCGCGCAGGACGGTCGATTTGCCGCTGCCGGATTCGCCGACGAGACCGAACGCCTCGCCCGCGCCGACATCGAAGGTGATGTCGCGCGCGGCAAGAAAGCCGCCATAGCGCACGGCGACATCGCGCAGCCGGATCATTCGCCGGCCCAGGCCGGGTCGCGCCGCAACTGCGGCAGCACCGCGCGCCGGTGTCCCAGCGTCGGCAGCGCGGCGA
>JAKBCB010000039.1 GCA_021808185.1 Pseudomonadota bacterium | reverse complement strand
TGGATGTCGCTGTCGTCCAACATGCAGTGGCGCGCACCCCTGATGGTCCCGCCGCGCGCCGCCTCGGCCTTGGCCAGCACCGCGACCAGCCGGGCCGCGTCCGCCGCCGCCACCGGCAAGGCGGGCGGAATGCCGGCCGCGGCCAGCGCGCGGGCGAACGCCGCCGCGTCGATCGCGTCCGCCATCACGTCGTGCGCCACCAGCAGATCGCCCGACCATGCGGCGCTGTTGCCGACCACGAGGATCTGGTTCTCCAGCAACTCCACGCCCGCCGAGGTGCTGGCGCGGCGGGAGAACAGGCGCGCGTCGCGGCCGATGACGGCATCGCTCAGCGCGGCGTCCTCCACCTCGCCGAGCGCCAGCGCGACACCCAGGGCCGAGGCCCCGCGCGAGGCGCCCATGGAGGCGTACGTGTCCTCCGCCGCGACGGTATGGCCCTCGGCGTGCGCCTGCTCGATGCGGGCACGGGTCAGCAGCGGGCATTTCACCTGCACGTAATGCACGTCGGCCGCATCGCCGATGCCCGCTTGCGCCATGGCGGCGCGCACCGCCTCGGCGGTGGCCCGCACCTGCGCCATCCGCCCGACCTCGCGCGGCGCGAAATCGCGTGTGCGCGCGATGCCGAGCGCCAGCGCCTTGCGGCCGGGCACTGGCGGGGCCGCGTCCTCCAGCACCTCGAACACCAGCCAGTGCGGCGACAGGCCGCCCTCGGTGCCGCCCGACATGACGAACAGGGTGCCGGCCTCGACCTCGGCGGTCGCGCGGCCGCTCAGCGCGGCGAGCCCGGCCTTCAGCGCGCTGGTCGCGAAGCCACGGGTGAAATCGTTGACGCAGCCGTTGCCCTCGGTCTTGCCGAGCACGGCGACCACACGCTCCGGCCGCAGCGCGCCCGCTTCCACCAGGGCCGCGATGCCGGAGAGGTCGTCCGGGCCGCCGGCCGGAATCCGATGAACGCGCGCCTGCATGGTCCCTCCGGGGAAAATGGATGTAGCAGGGTGACAACGACGCGCCACGTTGGCAACGCCCGCCCGGGGCGCGATACAGGCGCCAGACAAGGAAGGACACGCACATGGCCGACGCGAACAGACTGCGCATTCTGCTGGTTGGCGCCAGCGGCACGCTGGGGCGGGCGGTGGCGGCCGAGCTGCGGCCCCGGCACGACATCGTCACCGCCGGGCGCACCGGGGCGGACGTGACAGTGGACATCGCCGACCCGGCCAGCGTGGTCGCGGCGCTGCGGCAGGCGGGGCCGATCGACGCGGTGGCCTGCGCCGCGGGCCATGTGAATTTCCGCCCGCTGGAGGCCATCGCCCCGGCCGGGCTCGCCGAGTCGGTCTATGGCCTGGGGCTGACCGACAAGCTGATGGGACAGGTGAACCTGGCGCTGGCGGCGCGCGAGACGCTGCGCGACGGCGGCTCGATCACGCTGATCTCCGGCATTCTCAGCGACGAGCCCATCGTCGCCGGCTCCTCGGCCAGCATGGTCAACGGCGCGCTGGAGGGGTTCGTGCGCGCCGCCGCGATCGAACTTCCGCGCGGCCTGCGCATCAACATCGTCAGCCCGACCGTGTTGAGCGAATCGATGCCGAGCTACGGCCCGTTCTTTCGCGGCTTCGCGCCGGTGACGGCGGCGCGCGCGGCACTGGGTTACAGCCGCAGCATCGAGGGCAAGCAGACCGGCCAGATCTACAAGATTTTCTGACCCCGCTACTCCGCCGCCATCCGCGCCGCCACCGGCGCGGGTGGTTCGCGCAGCGCCGCGAGCAGCCGCGCGCGCTCGGTGGCCGCCTCGCGCATGGATTTTTCCTTCACATGGCCGTAGCCGCGAATGCGCTCCGGCAGGCTGGCCAGCGCCACGGCCGTCGCCAGCGTGGCCGGCGCGAGGCACTGCACTATATCCGCGATGGTTGCTTCGTACTCGGCGATCAGCCGCCGCTCGGCGCGGCGTTCCTCGGTGTGGCCGAACGGATCGAGCCACGTGCCGCGCAGCACCTTGAACGGCGCCAGCACGCGGAAGGCGCGCAGCATCCAGCCGCCGTAGCCGCGCTTGCGCAGATACCCGGTGCGCTTGTCGCGCGCGGCCAGCAGGGGCGGGGCGAGATGGAATTCCAGCCGCTCCACGTTCTCGAACCGCGCGTCCAGCGTGGCGCGGAACGTGGGCGAGGCATACAGCCGCGCCACTTCGTACTCGTCCTTGTAGGCCAGCAGCCTGGCGTAGTTGCGCGCCACCGCCTCGGCCAGCGGCGTGGCGCCAGAGAACATGCGGCCTTCCACCTCGGCCACGCGGGCCACCAGCCGGCGATAGCGCCGGGCGTAGCGGCGACTTTGATACGCCGTCAGATGCGCCGCGCGATGCGCCAGGATCTCGTCCAGCGTGCGCGGCATCGCCGGCGCCGGCCCAAGCCCCGCCGCCGCCAGCACGCGCGGCAGATCGACGGCGGCGCACCGCCCCCAGCCGAACGCCGCCTTGTTCGCCTCCACCGCCGTGCCGTTCAGCTCGATCGCCCGCATCAGGCTCTCGCGCCCGAGCGGCACCAGCCCCTTCTGCCAGGCGTAGCCGAGCACGAACAGATTGCCGCCGATGGCATCGCCCAGCAGCGCCGTGGCGATGGCGGTGGCATCGAACGCCTCGACATTCTCCGCCCCGGCCGCCTGCATGATCGCGCGCTTCATGCGTGCCGAGGGCACATGGAAATCGCGATCCAGCACGAATTCCGCCGTCGCCGCCTCGTGCGTGTTCATCACCACGCGGGAGACGCCATGGCGCAGCGTGGCCATGGTGTCGTGGCTCGCGGACACCGCGAGGTCGCAGGCGAGCAGCACATCCGCCTGTCCCTGGCCGACATGCAGCCCGTGCAGCGCGGCCGGATCGGCGGCGAAGCGGATATGGCTCCAGACGCTGCCGCCCTTCTGCGCCATGCCGGTGCTGTCGAGCACGCTGATGCCCAGCCCCTCCAGATGCGCCGCCATGCCGAGCAGCGCGCCGATGGTGACAACACCGGTGCCGCCAACGCCGGTGACAAGCATCGACCATGGCTGAGCGAGCGAGGGCAACGCGGGTTCCGGCAGCACCGAATCGTCCGGCGTCACGCGCGCGCGTTTGCGCGGCGTTGCGCCATGCACGGTGACGAAGCTCGGGCAGAATCCCTCGATGCAGGAAAAATCCTTGTTGCAGCTCGACTGGTCGATCTGCCGCTTGGTGCCGAGCGGGGTTTCCAGCGGCACGACCGACATACAGTTCGACGCCACCGAGCAATCGCCGCACCCCTCGCACACCTCCGCATTGATGAAGGCGCGCTTCGCCGGATCGGGGAACGTGCCGCGCTTGCGCCGGCGACGCTTTTCGGAGGCGCAGGTCTGATCGTAGATGATCGCCGTCACCCCCGCCGTGTCGCGCATCGTGCGCTCCACGTCCGGCAGGTCGCGGCGATGATGCACGGTCACGCCGGGCGCGAAGTCGGTCACGCCCGCGTGCTTCTCCGGCTCGTCGCTGACCACGGCGATGCGCACGACGCCTTCCGCCTCAAGCTGGCGGGTGATTTGCGGCACCGTCAGATGGCCTTCCACCGGCTGCCCGCCGGTCATCGCCACCGCGTCGTTGAACAGGATCTTGTAGGTGATGTTCACGCCCGCCGCCGCCGCCGCGCGGATCGCCATCAGGCCCGAATGGAAGTAGGTGCCATCGCCCATGTTCGCGAACACATGGGTTTCCTCGGTGAACGGCGACTGGCCGATCCACACGGCACCCTCGCCGCCCATGTGGCTGTAGAACCCGGTGTTGCGGTCCATCCATTGCGACATGAAATGGCAGCCGATGCCGGCCAGCGCCCTGCTGCCGTCGATGACTTTCGTGGACGTGTTGTGCGGGCAGCCGGAACAGAAATACGGCTTGCGCTGGCTCGCCAGATCGGCGCGCGCGAGGTATTCCGCCTGCTGTTCCAGAAACGCCCGGCGCGCGCGCAGCGCATCCGTCTGCGGCAGGCGCCGCGCGAGCGCGAGCGCCACCGCGTCCGCCGAAAGCTCCCCGCCGGCGGCGAGCAACACCGCGCCGGCATCGTCGTGCCGCCCCAGCACGCGCGGCCGATCCGGCAGGTCGTACAGGATGTCGCGGATCTGCCGCTCGACGAACGCCGATTTCTCCTCGACAACGACGATCTCGGAGAGGCCCTCGGCAAAGCGGCGGACGACGTGCGGATCGACTGGCCAGGTCAGCGCCAGCTTCAGCAGCCGCACCGGCGCGCCGCCCAGATCGGACAGCGCCTGCACCGTGTCGTGATACGACTTGCCGTAGGTGACGATGCCGAGCGCGGGCGACGGCGGATCGAGCACGATGCGGTCCAGCCCGTTCACGCGCGCATAGTCCTGCGCCGCCGGCAGCCCGAGCGTGTACACCCGCGCCTCCTGCGCCAGCCACGCATCGTTGAGGCGGATATGCACGTCCGGCGGCGGACCCTCCGGCAGACGGATGCGGAAATTCTCCAGCGCGAAGGAAATGCTCGCGGAGGTATCGACGACATCGGCGACGGTCTTGAACCCGACATAGCGGCCCGACCAGCGCGACATCGCCCAGCCATGCAGGCCGAATTCCAGGATTTCGCCGATGTCCGCGGGCACCAGCACCGGGATCAGGCCGGAGGCAAACGCCGGCTCGCTCTGATGCGGCACGGTCGAGGATTTCGCCGCGTGGTCGTCGCCGGCGACCAGCAGCACGCCGCCATTCGCGGAGGTGCCGGCGAAATTGGCGTGGCGAAACACGTCGCCGCTGCGGTCCACCCCCGGCCCCTTGCCGTACCAGAACGCAAAGACGCCATCGTATTTCGCTGTCGGCAGCAGCGAGGTTTGCTGCGTGCCCCAGATCGCGGTGGCCGCCAGATCCTCGTTCACGCCCGGTTGGAAGCGGATGTGATCGGCTTGCAGTTGCTCGCGCGCGTGCCACGCCTGAATATCGACGGTGCCGAGCGGCGAGCCGCGATAGCCGGAGATGAACCCCGCCGTGTTGCGCCCGGCCGCGACATCCAGCGCCCGCTGCAACAACGCGAGCCGCACCAGCGCCTGCGTGCCGGTGAGATACACCCGCCCGACATCGACGCGATATTTGTCTTCCAGCGTGACCGAAGACTGCTTCATGCGCGCCGCCCCGTTCCGAGCCTAACCCTGTGGAGGGACGATAGGCACTCGCGCGGCTGCCTCCAAGGGAGGGATGCAAATCGCATTTTTGCGTCCACGCTGGCGCCGGCCGGGATCGCGGCACATCGATAGCGTGCGGCCCCGCGCAATTCCGTGTCGTTGTGCTGCGGTGCAGCGAGAATTACGTCGCCGTGTCCGCGACCATCTCGACCAGTTCGCGGCCTTCCTCGACCATCTCGCCGACGGCGCAGCGCACGGCGGCGACGCAGCCATCGGCGGCGGCGGACAGCGTGATTTCCATCTTCATCGCCTCCATCACCACCATCGCCTGCCCACGCGTCACGGCAGCGCCGGCGGCCACCAGCACGGCGGCGACGCGCCCGGGGATCGGCGCCACCACCCGCCCCGCCCCAGCCGCCTGCGCGCCCGGTGGCGCCAACGGGTCGATCACCTCGAAGCCATGGGTCTGCCCGTCCACGATCACGATCACGCGCGCGCCGTCGCGCAATGTCGTGACGGGGTGGCTCGCACCATTCATGCGCACGCGCCGCCGCGCGCCGTCCGGACACGAAACCACCGTCTGCGTCAGTCCGTCGCGCGCGATCAGCACCCGCCCGTTCTCGCGCCGTGCCCGCAGCACGATGTCGTCCGCGCCATGGCGCAGCGTGATCGCGCGCCAGGATTCCTGGTTGGCCCGCCAGGAATCCCCCGCCGACCACGGATCGTCCCAAGCCGTCGCCGCCGGTGCCTCCAGCAGCTCGGCCACCGCCGCCGCGACCGCCAGCGGCGATGCCTCACCGTCCGGCGCGAGCAAGTCGGCCGCGTATCGGCCGATGAACCCGGTGTCGAGGTCCGCCGCCGCGAACGCGGGATGGGCCGCGATGCCGCGCAGCAGCCGGAGATTCGTCTGCACGCCGGCCACCTCGTACTGCCCCAGCGCGGCGCCGAGCCGGCGCACCGCCTCGGCACGGTCGGCGCCGTGGACGATCAGCTTCGCGATCATCGGA
The DNA here is from genome assembly GCA_021808185.1 of Pseudomonadota bacterium. Lineage (GTDB taxonomy): Bacteria > Pseudomonadota > Alphaproteobacteria > Acetobacterales > Acetobacteraceae > CAJCJG01. The sequence continues at coordinate 7,929 of JAKBCB010000039.1, read as the reverse complement.
TCGTAGTTCGGCGTGATCGCGTCGCCCGCGCGCACGCCGGTATCGATGCGCACATCCACGCTCGCCTCGGGTGCGCGCAGATGCAGCAGCGTGCCGGTCGATGGCATGAAGTCCCGCGCTGGGTCCTCGGCATACACCCGCGCCTCGATGGCGTGCCCGCGCAGCGACAGCTCATCCTGGCCCAGCGGCAACTTTCCGCCCGCCGCCACGCGCAACTGCCATTCCACCAGATCGAGGCCGGTGATCATCTCCGTCACCGGATGCTCCACCTGGAGCCGCGTGTTCATCTCCATGAAGTAGAATGCGCCGTCCTCGGCGATGAACTCCACGGTTCCCGCGCCGACATAGTTCACCGCGCGCGCGGCGGCGACGGCGGCCTCGCCCATCTTCGCGCGCAACTCGGGCGTCATGCCGGGCGCGGGCGCTTCCTCCAGCACCTTCTGGTGGCGCCGCTGGATCGAGCAGTCGCGCTCGAACAGATGCACCGTGTTGCCGTGCGTATCGGCGAAGACCTGCATTTCGATATGGCGCGGGCGTTGCAAATAGCGCTCGATCAGCACGCGGTCGTCGCCGAACGAGGCGCGCGCCTCGCGCTGGGCCGCGGCCAGACCGGCGGCGAAATCCGCGTCGTCCGCGACCACGCGCATGCCCTTGCCGCCGCCGCCGGCCGAGGCCTTGATCAGCACCGGATAGCCGATGCGCCGCGCCTCGGCGCGCAATGTGGCTTCGTCCTGCGCCGCGCCGTGATAGCCGGGCACCAGCGGCACGCCGGCGCGCTGCATCAGCGCCTTCGCCTCCGCCTTGCCGCCCATCGCGCGGATCGCGGCCGGCGGCGGGCCGACGAAGATCAGCCCCGCGCTGGCGCACGCCTCGGCGAACTCGGCATTCTCCGACAGGAAGCCGTAGCCGGGATGCACGGCCTGCGCGCCGGCGCGCTGTGCTGCCTCGATGATCGCATCGCCGCGCAGGTAGCTGGCGCGCGCGGGCGGTGCGCCGATGCGATACGCCTCGTCGGCCAGCGCCACATGCCGCGCGGTGGCATCGGCATCCGAATAGACGGCCACCGTCGCGATGCCCATGCGCCGGGCGGTTGCGATCACGCGGCAGGCGATCTCGCCGCGATTGCCGATCAGCAGTTTCGCGAACATCTTGCTCACATCCGGAACACGCCGAAGCGCGTCGGCTCGGTCGGCGCATTGAGCGCGGCGGACAGCCCCAGCGCCAGCACGCGGCGCGTGTCCGCCGGGTCGATGATGCCATCGTCCCACAGCCGCGCGGTCGCGTAATACGGATGGCCCTGCGTCTCGTATTGCGCGCGGATCGGCCGCTTGAAGGCGTCCTCCTCCTCCGCCGGCCACGTCTCGCCGCGCGCCTCCAGCGCGTCGCGGCGGATGGTGGCGAGCACGCTGGCCGCCTGCTCGCCGCCCATCACCGAGATGCGCGCGTTGGGCCACATCCACAGCATCCGTGGCGAGTACGCGCGCCCGCACATGCCGTAATTCCCCGCGCCGAAACTGCCGCCGATGATGACGGTGAATTTCGGCACGTTCGCCGTGGCGACGGCGGTGACCATCTTGGCGCCGTCCTTGGCGATGCCGCCGGATTCGTATTTGCGGCCGACCATGAAGCCGGTGATGTTTTGCAGGAACACCAGCGGCACGCCGCGCTGCGCGCACAATTCGATGAAATGCGCGGCCTTGAGCGCGGATTCGGAAAACAGGATGCCGTTGTTGGCGACGATGCCCACCGGCATGCCGTGGATGTGCGCGAAGCCCGTCACGATGGTCGTGCCATACAGGCGCTTGAACTCGTCGAAATCGCTGTCATCGACGATGCGGGCGATCACCTCGCGCACGTCGAACGGCTTGCGCCGGTCCGTCGGGATGACGCCGTGCAGTTCGGCCGGGTCGTACCGCGGCGGGCGCGGCGCGCGCAGCGCCACATCCGGCCGCTTCACCGTGTTGAGCGAGCCGACGATCCGCCGCGCGATGCCGAGCGCGTGTGCGTCGTTCTCGGCATAGTGGTCGGTGACACCGGAGGTGCGGCTGTGCACGTCCGCGCCGCCCAGATCCTCCGCGCTGACGATCTCCCCGGTCGCCGCCTTCACCAGGGGCGGGCCGCCGAGAAAAATCGTGCCCTGGCCGCGCACGATGATGCTCTCGTCCGACATCGCGGGTACGTAGGCGCCGCCGGCGGTGCAACTGCCCATCACCACCGCGATCTGCGCGATGCCCTGCGCGGAGAGATTCGCCTGGTTGTAGAAGATGCGGCCGAAATGCTCGCGGTCCGGAAACACCTCGTCCTGGTTGGGCAGATTGGCGCCGCCGCTGTCCACCAGATAGACGCAGGGCAGCCGGTTCTGGGCCGCGATCTCCTGCGCCCGCAGATGCTTCTTCACCGTGACCGGGTAGTAGGTGCCGCCCTTGACCGTGGCATCGTTGCACACCACCACGCACTCGCGCCCGGCGATGCGGCCGATGCCGGTGATGATGCCGGCCGCCGGCACCTCGCCGCGATACATGCCGTGCGCGGCAAGCTGCGAGAACTCCAGGAACGGCGTGCCCGGGTCCAGCAGCGCCTCCACCCGCTCGCGCGGCAGCAGCTTGCCGCGCGACACATGGCGCTTGCGCGCCGTCTCGCCGCCGCCCTCCGTCACCTGTGCCACGCGCTCGCGCAGGTCGGCGACCAGCGTTGCCATGGCGTCCGCGTTCGCGCGAAACGCCTCCGAGCGCGGGTCGAGGTCGCTTGCCAACGGCATCAGGCGGTTTCCCGGAACAGCTCGCGCCCGATCAGCATGCGCCTTATCTCGCTGGTGCCGGCGCCGATTTCGTACAGCTTGGCATCGCGCAGCAGCCGCCCCGTCGGGTAGTCGTTGATGTAGCCGTTGCCGCCGAGGCACTGGATCGCCTCCAGCGCCATCCAGGTCGCCCGTTCCGCCGCGTACAGGATGGCGCCGGCTGCGTCCTTGCGCGTCGCGCGCCCCCGGTCGCAGGATTTCGCCACCGCGTACACATACGCGCGCGCCGCGCCGAGCGTGGTGTACATGTCGGCGATCTTGCCCTGCATCAGTTGAAACTCGCCGATCGGCTGGCCGAACTGGCGGCGTTCGTGCACGTAGGGCAGCACGACATCCAGACACGCCTGCATGATGCCGAGCGGCCCCGCCGCCAGCACCGCGCGCTCGTAGTCCAGCCCGCTCATCAGCACGGCCACGCCGCCATCGACCGCGCCGAGCACGTTCTCGGCCGGGACTTCGACATCGTTGAACACCAGTTCGCCGGTGTCCGAGCCGCGCATTCCCAGCTTGTCGAGCTTCTGCGCGCAGGCGAAGCCGGGCATGCCCTTTTCGATCAGGAACGCGGTGATGCCGCGCGGGCCGGCGTCCGGCGTGGTCTTGGCATACACCACGATGACATCGGCCACCGGGCCGTTGGTGATCCAGAATTTCGTCCCGTTCAGCACATAGCGGTCGCCGCGCTTGTCCGCGCGCAGGCGCATGGACACAACGTCGGAGCCCGCGCCCGGCTCGCTCATTGCAAGCGCGCCGACATGCGTGCCCGCGATCAGTCCCGGCAGGAAGCGCCGCCGCTGCGCGGGCGTGCCGTTGCGGAAAATCTGGTTGACGCAAAGATTGCTGTGCGCGCCATAGGAAAGCCCGACCGAGGCGGACGCGCGGCTGATCTCCTCCATCGCCACGGAATGCGCGAGGTAGCCCATGCCGGCCCCGCCGTATTCCTCATCCACGGTGATCCCGAGCACGCCGAGGTCGCCGAACTTCGCCCACAGGTCATGCGGGAACGTGTTGTCGCGGTCGATGCCGGCGGCGCGCGGGGCGATCTCGGTCTCGGCGAAGCGGCGGACCGTCTCGCGCAGCGCGTCGATGTCCTCGCCGAGATCGAAGTCCATGCCGTAATCGGTGTTGGCGGCCATCAGCCCTGCCCCTCGGCGAAATCCTCTTCGCGGTATTCGTCCGCCGCGCGCCCGGTGCGGGCCTCTTCCAGTTTCCGCAGTTCCACGCGGCGGATTTTGCCCGATATGGTCTTGGGTAGCTCGTAGAACTCGATGCGACGGACGCGCTTGTACGGCGCCAGCCGCGCGCGGGCATGGGCGAAGATGCTGGCGGCGATCTCGCGTGAGGGTTCGGTGCCCGCCACCAGCGCGATGAACGCTTTCGGCACCGCAAGCCGCAGCGCGTCCGGCGCCGGCACCACGGCGGCTTCCGCCACCGCCGGATGTTCGATCAGCACGCTCTCCAGCTCGAACGGGCTGATGCGGTAGTCGGAGGCTTTGAACACGTCGTCGGCGCGGCCGACATAGGTCAGGTATCCGTCCTCGTCGCGGTTGGCGACATCGCCGGTGCGATACACCTCGCCCTCCACCGGCACGATCCGGCCGTCATCGCCGAGATAGCCGCGCATCAGCCCGGCCGGCGGCGGATCGAGCGCGATGCACACCGCCCCTTCCCGCGCGTCCTTGTCGTCCACATCGAGCAGGCGGATGCGGTAGCCCGGCAAGGGGCGGCCCATCGAGCCGGCTTTTACCGCCTGCCCCGGCGGGTTGCCGATCTGCGCCGTGGTCTCGGTCTGGCCGTAGCCGTCGCGGATGGTCAGGCCCCACGCCTTGCGCACCTGCTCGATCACTTCCGGATTGAGCGGCTCGCCCGCGCCCATGACCTCGCGCAGCGAGACCTTCCACGCCGCCAGATCCTCCTGGATCAGCATGCGCCACACCGTCGGCGGCGCGCACAGCGTGGTGACACGGTGTTCGGCGATCGCATCCAGCAGGCCGCGCGCGTTGAAGCGCGGCTGATTGTGGATGAACACGGTGGCACCGGCGGCCCATGGCGTGAAGAAGCAACTCCACGCATGTTTCGCCCAGCCCGGCGAGGACACGTTCAAATGCAGATCGCCCGGTTGCAGCCCGAGCCAGTACATCGTCGAGAGCGCGCCCACCGGATACGAGCGATGGCTGTGCAGCACCAGCTTCGGCTTGGCCGTGGTGCCGGAGGTGAAATACAGCAGCATCGGCTCGTCGGCATCGGTCGCGCGGTCGGGCGAGAACGCGGATGGCGCCTGCAACAGCTCGGCATAGTCGGTGCAGCCCGGCGCGGCCCCGACGGCGATGCGGCGCACGTCCGCGCCCAGCCCGTCCAGCTTCGCCGCGTCCGCCGCCGCCACCACGACAAACCGCACCCCCGCGCGCGCCACGCGCTCGGCCAGATCGGAGGATGTCAGCAGCGTGGTCGCCGGCACCAGCACTGCGCCCAGCTTCATCGCCGCCAGCATCACTTCCCACAGCGGCGCCACGTTGCCCAGCATCAGCAGGATGCGATCGCCCCGCGCGACCCCCAGCGCGCGCAGCCCGTTGGCCACCCGGCTGGAGCGTTCGGAGAGTTCGGCAAAGGTCAGCGTGGCTTCGCCCGCCCCGGTGATGTGCAGCGCCGGGCGGTGCGCCATCTCGCCGCGCGCCAGCTCCGCGTCGAACCAGTCCAGCGCCCAGTTGAAGCGCGGCAGATCGGGCCACCGGAACTGCCCGTACGCGGTGGCGTAGTCGGTGCGATGCGCCAGCAGGAAATCGCGCGCCGCCTTGAAGCTGCTCATGCGGCCTCCAGCAATTTGCGCGCGATGATCACGCGCATGATTTCGTTGGTGCCTTCGAGGATGCGGTGCACGCGCAGGTCGCGCAGATAGCGTTCCACCTGATAGTCCTTGATGTAGCCGTAGCCGCCATGCAGTTGCAGCGCCTCGTCGCAGATGCGGTGGCACACATCCGTCGCGTAGCGCTTTGCCATGGCGCAACGCTGTGTCGCGTCCGGCGCCTTCGCGTCCAGCGCCGCCGCCGCGCGGTGCACCATCAGCCGGGCCGCTTCCAGCTCGGTCGCCATGTCGGCGAGTTTGAACTGCAACGCCTGGAATTCCGACAGCGTCTTGCCGAACGCCCGCCGCTGGCGAACATAGTCGAGCGCCAGTTCCAGACACGCCCGCGCGCCGCCGAGCGAACATGCGGCGATGTTGATGCGCCCGCCGTCCAGCCCCATCATGGCGAAGCGGAACCCCTCGCCTTCGGCGCCGAGCCGGTTGGCCACCGGCACGCGGCAATCCGCGAAGGTCACCGCCGTCGTTGGCTGGCTGTTCCAGCCCATCTTCTTCTCGGGCTTGCCAAAGCTCAGGCCGGGCGTGCCTTTTTCCACCAGCACACAGGAAATCCCGCGCGGCCCTTCGCCGCCGGTGCGCACCATGGTCGCGTACAGGTCGGACACGCCGCCGCCGCTGATGAAGGCCTTGCTGCCGTTCAGCTTGTAGTGCGCGTTGCCATCCGCCTCCGCCCGCGTGCGCAGCGCCGCCGCGTCGCTGCCCGATCCGGGTTCGGTCAGGCAGTAGCTGGCGAAAATCTCGCAGCCCAGCAGGCGCGGCATGTAGCGCGCCTGTTGCCCGGCATCGCCGAAGCGGCCCAGCATCCAGGCCACCATGTTGTGGATCGACAGGAAGGCGGCGGTGGAGGGGTCGGCGGCGGCCAGTTCCTCGAAGATCAGCGCCGCGTCCAGCCGCGTCAGCCCGGTGCCGCCCAGCGCCTCGTCCACGTAGATACCGGCGAAGCCCAGGCCGGCGGCCTCGCGCAGCGCCTCGGCGGGGAACTCGCGTTCCTCGTCCCAGCGGCCGGCATGCGGCAGCAGCCGCTCGGTGGCGAAGTCGCGCGCGGTGGCGACGAAAGCCTGTTGGTCCGGCGTCAGGTCGAAGTCCATCCGTCCTCCCCGTCATGTGTGCGGATGTTCGGGTAACTTAGCGAGGCGGCGGGGCCGCGCGTCAAGCCGCCTGGGCAGGTGCCGCCCCCGCGTGTTCGCCCCTGCCGCCCGGCGCGGTTGCGGGTTATGATGCTCGCCGCATGGCAGATCTGTATCAGACCCTCGGCGTGAAGCGTGGCGATTCCGACGACGCCATCCGCGCCGCCTATCGCAAGCTGGCGAAGAAGTACCACCCCGACATGAACCAGGGGAAGCCGGAGGCGGCCGAGAAGTTCAAGACCATCAGCGCCGCCTACGACATCCTCTCGGACAAGGACAAGCGCGGCCGCTACGACCGGGGCGAGATCGACGCCGACGGGCGGGAGACGGCGGCCGGGCGCGCCCATGCCGGTGGCGGGGCGCATCCGGGGGCCGGCGCAAGGCGGGCGCACCCGCATGGCGACCCGTTCGAGGGGATCGGCCCGGACGATCTGGACACGCTGTTCGGCCAGGGCTTCGGCACCAGCCGTGGCCGGGACATCCGCTACACCGTCACCATCGGCTTCGTCGAGGCGGCGAACGGCACCACACGGCGCATGCTGCTGCATGACGGGCGGGAACTGGACGTGACCATCCCCGCCGGCGTGCACAACCTGCAAACCCTGCGGCTGAAGGGCCAGGGCCGGCGCGGCATCGCCAGCGCCGGGGACGCGGTGATCGAGGTGGTGGTCACCCCGCACCCGTTCTTCCGGCGGGAGGGCGACGACGTGGTGATGGACCTGCCGATCACCCTGCACGAAGCCACGCTGGGCGCGACCATCGAGGTGCCGACGGTGCGCGGCGCGGTGCGGCTGAGCATCCCGCCGGGGTCCGGCTCCGGCAGCCGGTTGCGGCTGAAGGGGCGCGGCATCGGCCACGGCCACCAGTATGTCATCCTCAAGCCGGTGCTGCCGCCAGGGGTCGAGCCGGCGCTGGCGGAGTTTCTGCGCGGCTGGACCCCCAGCAAGCCGTTCGACCCGCGCGAGGGGATGCTGGAGGACTGACGCGCGCGCCATATTCGGTTCGGTCTGACCTGGATCAATGTTGGCCGCGGCCCGCCGTGGTCCTATGATGCCATGCAAACCCCCAGGAGGGAGCCATGAACGCAGGCGACGTAATGACCCGCAATGTGGTCACCGTAACCCCGGACACCACCGTGCCGGAGCTGG
>JAKBCB010000570.1 GCA_021808185.1 Pseudomonadota bacterium | reverse complement strand
AGGTGCTCGCCGAACTGCCGCCGGGCGGCGTCGAGGGGCGGCGCTGGGGGCGCGCGCTGGGGCGCGAGAGCCTGGACACGCTGCTGCGCGACCAGGCCGCCGCGGCCGGGGCGGTGGTGCTGCAACCGTGGGTCGTGCAGGCCGTGGAAGGCGGGCGAGGCGATTGGCGCATCGGGGTTCGCGCGGTGGAGTCGAATAGCCTGCTATCGCTGCACGCGCCGGTGGCGATCGCTGCCAACGGCTCGTGGGAAGCCCTGCCGTCGGGCGCGCGGCGACGAGCGCGACGCCGCGGTGCGGACCTGCTGGCCTTCAAGGCGAACTTCCGCGGCGCGCTGCAGGGCGAAGGGCTGTTGTCGGTGCTCGCGCTGGACGGCGGCTACGGTGGCATGGTGCTGGCCGACGGCGGGATCACGACCGTGGCCTGCTGCGTGCGCCGCGATCGCCTCGAGGCTTGCAGGCGCGAATGGCCGGGACTGCGCGCCGGCGAGGCGGTCGAACGCTGGCTGCGGCAATCCTGCCGGGGCGTGCGCGAGGCCTTGGCGCCGGCGCACCGGGAAGGGCCATGGCTGGCGGCCGGGCCGCTCGACCCGGGGATCCGGCTGCGCGTCGACGATGCGATGTTTCGCATCGGCAACGCGGCAGGCGAGGCCCACCCCCTCATCGGCGAGGGCATGAGCATGGCGCTGCAATCGGCCTGGCTGCTGGGCACGCAGCTGCTGGAGCGCAGCGCCGGCAAGGCGCGGCCTCGCGACGGATGGGCCGGTGCGAGCTGGCAGCGCGAGGTCGCGGTGTGCTATGTCAGGGCCTGGAAGGGGCGGTTCGCGCCGCGTCTGCGGCTGGCCGCGGCTTTCGCGCACGCCTGCATGCGCCCGGCGGGTGCGGTCGTCGTGGTCGGCGCCGCCAGGCTGTGGCCGGGCCTGCTGACCCACGGTGCGCGCTGGAGCGGCAAGACGCGCGAGATCATCCCCGGCGCGCGTACCGCCGCGCCGGGTACGAACACAGACCACGGGGCCCCGCCGGGCCTCACGAAGGAACACCCATGAGCACGACGTTCGAGCGCCTGAGCGCGATTCTCGTCAAGGACTACAAGATCGCCCCGCAAGCCCTGGTGCCGCAGGCCACGCTGGAGAGCCTGGGCATCGATTCACTCGCGGCGGCCGAGCTGTTCTTCAGCGCCGAAGACGTCTTCCACATCGCCTTTCCTCCCGAGCCGGTGCCCCTGCCGACCCTCGGCGACGTGGTGGCCTACATCGACGGGCTGATCGCGGCGCAGCATGCGGGCGAGGTTCCGATGGCGGCCGCCGCGGGCATCGCGCCCGACCCGGCGCGGCCGTGAGACGCGTCGCGGTCACCGGTATCGGCGTGGTCAGCCCGCTGGGCCATTCCCCTGCCGAGGTCTACGGCCGTGCCCGGGCAGGGCGCTCGGGCGTGCGGCGCATCGAGGCCGCCTACGCCCGACGCCTGCTGGCGCCCGTGGCGGCAAGCGTCGAGGATTTCGATGCCGCCAGGCACTTCGACGCGCCCAGGCTGCGCATGCTCGATCGCGTCAGCCAGTTCGCGCTGGTCGCCGCGCGTGGGGCGCTGGGCGAGGCCGGGGACGGCCTGAAGGCCTGCGATCGCGCGCGGGCCGGGGTCTTCGTGGGCACCGGCATGGGCGGCTGCATCAGCAACGACGAGGGTTACCGCACGCTGTACGGCGACGACTCGGACCGCATCAAGCCCTACACCGTGCTGCTGGGCATGCACAACGCGCCCGCCGGGTGGATCAGCCTGGAGCATGGCCTGCTCGGCCCCAGCCTGAGCTATTCGACGGCCTGCTCCTCGTCCGCGGTGGCCCTCGGCGAGGCCTGGCTGCGAGTCGCGGGCGGCAGTCTGGACCTGGCCGTCGCCGGCGGGGCCGAGGCGCCGCTGGCCCTCGGCTCGCTGAAGGCCTGGGAAGCGCTGCACACCCTCGCGGCGGTCGACCCCGACGATCCCGCGGCATCGTGCAAGCCCTTCGCGCGCGACCGCAGCGGCATGGTGCTGGGCGAAGGAGCCGCGATGCTGGTGCTGGAACCCTGGGAGCAGGCCGTCTCGCGAGGCGCGACCGTGTATGGAGAGATCCTCGGCTACGGGCTGACGACCGATACCGGCCACATCACGCGGCCCAGCGTCGAGGGCCAGGCCGCGGCCATGCGCGCAGCGCTGCAGTGCGCCGCGCTCGCGCCGTCGGACATCGACATGATCAACGCCCACGGCACCGGAACCCAGGCCAACGACGTCGCGGAAACCGCGGCGATCAAGGCGGTGTTCGGCCCCCGCGCGCCGCGCATTCCCATCAGTGCGACCAAGGCCGTGCACGGGCACCTGCTGGGGGCCGCGGGCGCGCTGGAATGCGTGTTGTCGCTGCTGGCGCTGCAGCACGGCACGGCCCTGCCGACGATGCACCTGCGCTCAGCGGACCCGGCCTGCGACCTGGACTATGTGCCGAACGCGGCGCGCGACGGCGTCGCGGCACGCACGATGATCTCCAATTCCTTCGCGTTCGGCGGTACCAACGCGGTGCTGGTGCTGCGCGCGGCGGGCGATCGTTGAGCGGGGACGCCGACTCTGCCGCGTCACGCA
>JAKBCB010000569.1 GCA_021808185.1 Pseudomonadota bacterium | reverse complement strand
CGACTGCTTCACCATTGCGGAGCTGATGGAATACGAGGCGATGGGCCTCACGCCGGCCGGGCAGGGCGCGCGCGCGGTGCTGGAGGGCTGGACGGCGGCGGACGGCAAGCTGCCGGTCAACCGCTCCGGCGGGCTGAAGGCAAAGGGCCACCCCATCGGTGCCACCGGCGTTTCCATGCACGCGATCGCGGCGATGCAGCTGATGGGGCAGGCCGGGGCCATGCAGCTGCCGCGCGCGGATATCGGCGGCGTGTTCAACATGGGCGGCGCCGGGGTTGCGAATTACGTCTCCATCCTCGAACCGCTGCGCGCCTAGGTCGCGCCGCGCATGAAACAGGTCGCTTTCGCCGGTCGTCTCGTCATGGTCGGCAACGGCAGCATCGGTCAGGCGGTGCTGCCGCTGATCCTGCGCCACATCGCGATGCCGCCCGAGCGCATCCACATCGTCACCGCCGATGAGCGCGGCCACGCGGAGGCGGCCGGATACGGCATAGGCGTCTCCGTCCAGCCGCTCACGCGGCAAAACTACGCCGATGTCCTGACGCCGCTGCTCGCTCCGGGCGATTTCCTGCTCAACCTGTCGGTGGATGTCTCTTCGGTCGCGCTGGTCCGGCTGTGCCAGGAACGCGGCGCGCTTTACCTGGACACCTGCATCGAGCCGTGGATGGGCGGCTATACCGATCCGTCGCTGAGTCCCTCGCTGCGCTCGAATTACGCGTTGCGCGAAAGCGCGCTGGCGCTGGCCGCCCCGGGTGTGCCGACGGCGGTGCTCACCCACGGTGCCAACCCGGGCCTCGTCTCGCATTTCCTCAAGGAGGCGCTGCTCAATCTGTCCCGGGACACCGGCGGGCCGGCCGGCGTGCCCGGCACGCGCGAAGGCTGGGCCGCGCTCGCGCGGACGCTCGGCGTGAAAGTCGTGCACATCGCCGAACGCGATACGCAATGGGCCGCCGCGCCCAAGCGCATCGGCGAGTTCGTCAATACATGGTCGATCGACGGCTTCGTGGGCGAGGGCTGCCAGCCGGCGGAACTCGGCTGGGGCTCGCACGAGCGCGCGCTGCCAGCGGACGGGCGGCGGCACGATTTCGGCTGCGGCGCGGCGATCTACCTGCTCCGCCCGGGGGCGGGAACGCAGGTGCGCAGCTGGACCCCGCTGAGCGGCCCGTACCACGGGTTCCTCATTACGCACAACGAATCGATCTCCATGGCGGACTACTTCACGCTGCGCGATGGCGAGCGCGTGGTGTACCGCCCGACCACGCACTACGCCTACCATCCCTGCGACGCGGCCGTGCTGTCGGTGCACGAACTGGCCGGGGGAGGCTGGCGGCAGCAGCCGGAGCAACGCCTGCTGATGCACGACATCGAGGGCGGCGTCGATGAACTCGGCGTGCTGCTGATGGGCCATGAGCGCGGCGCCTACTGGTACGGCTCGGTGCTTTCGACGGAGGCGGCGCGAAAACTGGCGCCGCACAACAGCGCCACCAGCTTGCAGGTCGCGGCGGGCGTGCTCGCGGGCATGGTGTGGGCGATGGAGAACCCGCGCGCCGGCGTGGTCGAGGCCGACCAGATCGACCACGCGCGGGTGATGGAAGTGGCCCGCCCGTATCTCGGCGAGATGGTCGGCGCCTATTCCGACTGGACGCCGCTGGACGGGCGAGGCCGGCTGTTCCCGGAAGATCTGGACCTGACGGACCCCTGGCAGTTCCGCAACTTCCGTGTCGCGTGACCGGCCGCAAGCGTGACCGCTGGCGAGGGCGCCTTGGCGACCTCGCGGCCGTGCTCGCCATTGGCTGGATCGGACTGACCTGCCTGCGCAAGTTCAACGGCGGGTTCGACGCGCTGGCCTATCACCTGCCGTTCGCCGCCCTGCGCACCGGCCTGCTGAACCCCGCGCAGTTTGCGCTGCCGCCGATGCTGGCCGAGCGGATGGCCGGCTTTCCACCGCTCGCCGATTGGGTGCAGGGCGGGCTGTGGCGGCTGTTCGGCCGGCCGGAGGCGGCGGCACTGATCTCGCCGATCGCGATCCTTGCCTTCGCGCTCTATGCGCGTGCCGCGTTCGGCATTGGCATGGCGTGGTCGGTGCTGATCTTCCTCGCCGTGCCGATCCTGCACACGGCGCTGGACGGCATGTATGTCGATCTATGGACCAACGCCGCCTTCGCCATCCATCTGCTGGCGGCGTTCCGCGCGGTCACGGCGCGCGGGCGGGCGGCGGGCCACGCGGCGGTGTCGATGCTGGCGCTCGCGGTCGCCGTCTGGTCGAAGCCGCAATTCGCCGTGGTGGGCGGGCTGTCGCTCGCGCTGTTCGGCGTCCTGCTGCTCTGGCGCCGGCCGCCGGCGTGGCGGGCGCTCACCGTGTGTCTCGTGCTCGCCCCGCTCGCCTTCTTCTGGCCGCTGCGCAACGCGGCGATGTTCGGCAATCCGTTCTACCCGATGACGATCACCCTCGGCCCGGTGGCGCTGCCGGGGACGCAGACCAACGAGTGGGAAGGCCCGGCCGACTTGCGCGCCGCGCCGGAGGCGGCGCGCACGCTGCTGTCACTGCTCGATCTGGATGCGGTGAACCAGCGCCCGCACGGATACATGCTCGACCAGGGCTACCAGCCATCCGGC
>JAKBCB010000038.1 GCA_021808185.1 Pseudomonadota bacterium | reverse complement strand
ATTGCTCGCCCGCGTGCGCGCGCTGCTGCCGGCATGACCGTGGCGCTCCGACCGCCGGACACCGTCATGCGGCTGGCCCGCATGGGCGCGATGCACGCGACCCGGCTGAGCTTCCTGCGCGCCATGCTCCGCCGCGCGAAGCGCGAGGCGTGGCAGGTCACGCGGCACGACTGGTCGCTCGACGCGCGGGGCTTCGGCCACGCGGTCTATGCCGTGCGCACGCCGGCGCGGACGTACAGCCTGGTTGCCTTCTCGGACGATCTGCCGCCGGAGCGGCGCACCGACCGGGTGATCGCCGAAGCCTGGGACGCCAGCTTCGTCCTCTACGACGGCATTCCCGACCCGGGGGAGATCGCACGCCTGCGCGCCAACGTGCCGCGCCAGGAAGCCGGCCGCTACAGCGAGCGCGATCTGATTCTCTCGCGCGCCAACAAAAGCGTCCGCCTGTACGACACGGTGGCGAAGGCGCTCGCGGCCGGCGCGCAGCCGGAAGCGGGGCTGGTCGAGAGTGTCGGCTACCTGATGCGCACCACCGCCGTGTACGGCAACGGCAAGTTCGGCATCGCCGACCGCGACGCCATCGCCGACCGCCCGGAATTTTCCGGCCCGTTCCAGGCGGAGATGCTGACAGTGTGGCTGATCCGCGCTTTCACCGTGGATCTGGTGGAGCACCGCGCGCGCGCGCTCGCCCCGCACACCGCCGTGCCGCTCGCCCCCGCGCTGCGCCGGCGCTTTGGCGTGGGGAACGCCACCGGCCTGGGCATGGCGCCGTTCCTCGTGCGCCACCCGCTGCTGCTACACCGCTGGATGCTGGCGCGGGAGACGGCGCTGGCGCGGGTGCGCGCGCTGCCCCGCGCGACGGACCGGAGCCGAGCCGATTTCGCCGCGCACGCGGCCGCCATGGCGGCCGAGATGGAGGGGTGGCGCACCGACGATCCGGTGCAGATGCCCCGCATCCTGGCGCTGCGCGTCGATCTCGCCCGGCTGCGCGCCCATGCCGCCACCATGCCGCCGGACGAACCCGCCCCGTGGGATGCGCTGTATCGCTGGGCGGAAGCCAATCTCGGGCTGGAGGCACAGGAGGCGGCGGTGGCACTGCTGCTGGAACCGCATGGCGCGCTGGTGGACGATCTGTGCGACACGCTCGGCGCCGACGAACAGGAGGCCGCCGGCATCGACGGCGCCATGACCTGTGCCGACCTCGCGGCGCGCATCGCGGCCGAGTACGCCTGGGCGCTCGCCATCGACCCCACGGATGCGGCGGCGCGGGCGCGGTTCTGGTACGCGTCCGCCGAAAAGCTGGAGCCGCGCCTGGGCGAACGCCATCGCGAACCGGGCGCGGAGCTGGAGCAGCCGCTGGCCTTCTCGCGCGACGTGCCGGCCTTGCTGGCGGCGCTGCGGCGGGAAGCGGCGGGGCTGCCGCTCGCCGACTTCCTGCTGGCTCATCCGGACTGGCGGCATGTCGCGCGACGGGTGCGGATCGCGGCGCGCTACCCGTACGCGGAAATCCGCGACAACCTGATCGGCGCCGAGATGCGCCCGATCGACCTGCTGCGCTGCAAGCTGGCGATGTTCGGCGCGCAACGGTTCGACCCGCGCTCGGACCGCTGGCTGCGCATCACCCTGTTCCAGGGCGCGCCCTACCCGCACGAACTGGCGGAGAGCACCATTGCCCTCGCCGCCTGAAACCCTGGACTTGTCGATCAACGAAGTGGAGATGCTGGCGCAAAAGGCGGCGCGCGGCGCCGGGCTGCCCTGGGGCGTGGCCGAGGATACCGGCCGTGCCGCCGCATGGCTCGCCCGCCGCGTCGGCATCTGGGCGGGGCCGCTGCTGGCGCTGCTGGAACTGCCGCCGCCGCGCCAGGAGTCGCCGCTGTACCTCGCCGGCCTGCTCGCCGACAGCGCCGCCGGCGGGCAGGCGCGCGCGATCGCCCGCGTCGCCTCCCCGATCTGGGCGCTGCCCGGCGTGCTGGCCACCACGCTCCGGCCGGTGGTGATCCAGCTCGATGACGCGCGGATCGGGTGCGGCCCGGGCGGCGAGCCAAGTGCCACCCTGCCGGCCGAGGCGCTGGCGGCGCTGCCCGCCGCCGCGCTGACGCTCACGTTTCCGCAGGCCCCGCCGCCGCTGCCGCCGTGTCTGCTGCCCGTCCGCTTCCGCCGGAGTGGTGTGCCGCTGGCGGAATGGCGGCGGCTGGAGGCGCTGGCGTACCTGACTTACGTGCCCGCCTCCGAGCACTCGCGCCGCACCGGCGCCGGGGCGGGGCTGCTGGACGACGAATGAGGACGGGACAGACGCATGGCTGAAAATGCTCCCGCGCCGATCCGCATGCGCGGCGCCGGGTACTACAGCGAGCACACCGCGGGCGCCAAGCGCGTCATCGACGCGGCTATCCCGCTGGTGCTGGGCGCCATCGGGCGGATGGACCTGTCCGCCAGCGCCGCGCCGTTCGCCATCGCCGATTACGGCGCGGCCGATGGCGGCACCTCGATCGCGCTGCATCATGCGCTGATCGCGGAATTGCGGTCCAAGACCGGGCGGCCCATCACGATTACCCACACCGACCTGCCGCACAACGATTTCTCCTCGCTGTTCCGGCTGCTGCACGGGCTGCTGCCGGGGCGGGAGTCGCTCGGGCTCGCCGACCTGCCGGGGGTGTTCTCGTTTGCCAGCGGCACCAGCTTCCACCGGCGGATTTTCCCGGACGGCACGGTGTCGCTGGGGTTTTCCGCAACCGCGATGCACTGGCTGAGCCGCCTGCCGGCCACGCTCGCCGAGCATGTCCACGCGGTCGGCGCCGAGGGCGCGGCGCTGGCCGCGTTCCGCGCCCAGGCGGCGGCGGATTGGAACACCATCCTGCTCGCCCGTGCCCGCGAACTGGCGCCCGGCGGGCGGCTGGTGCTGGCGAATTTCTGCATCGACGCGGACGGCCACTATCTCGGCTGGACCGGCGGGCGGAACATGCACGCGACCTTCGCCACGCACTGGCGCGGCCTGCGCGCGGCGGGCGCGATCACCGCCGAGGAAGAACGCCGCGCCACCTTCCCGCAATTCTACCGCTCGCCCGCCGAATTCTCCGCGCCGTTCGAGGACGCGGCGTCAGAGGTTCGCCGGGCCGGGCTGCGGCTGGAGGACTGTTTCACGCGCGTTACCGCCTGCCCCTACGCGGAGGCCTTCCGCGTCGGCCAGCCGGCGGCGGAGTTCGCCCGCGCCTATGTGCCGACGCTGCGCTCCTGGAGCGAGAGCATGTTCGCCGGCGCTCTCGATCCGGCGCGGCCGGAGACGGAGCGGGCGGCGATCATCGACCGGTTCTATGCCGCGTACGAAGCCGACGTGGCGGCGGCGCCGGAGGGGCACGGCATGGACTACGTCCACTGCTTCATGACGATCGCCAAGGACGTCTGATGGCCCGCAAGCCCGCGCTGTCGGTCGAGACGCTGGTGCCGCTCGGCGCGGAACGTCTTGCCCGGCTGATCCTCGACGAAGCGGAGGAAAGCCCGAATTTCCGCAAGCGCGTCACCGCGGCGCTGGCCGGGACCAAGGGGCCGGACGCGGTCGCGAAGCTGATCGACCGTCGGCTTGCGGCCCTGGAACGCGCGCGCGCGATGCTGCCCTGGGAGAAGGAGCGGGCGTTCCGCGACGACCTGCGCGCGACCGTCGCCACCATTGTCAAGGATCTGGCGCCGCTCAGCCCCGCCCATGCCGTCGAGCGCCTGCTGCGCTTCATCGACACGCACGCCAGCGTGTTCGAGCGGATCGACGATTCCGGCGGGTATATCCAGGCTGTCTATCTGGACGCCGCCGAAGCCCTGCCCGATCTGGTCGCGCGGCTGGACGAGGCGGACCGGGCGAGGCTGCCGGATCGGCTGAAACTCTCGCTCGGCCGCGACACGCACGGGCTGGCATGGCGCATGGCCGTCGCGGTGGTGCCGCTGCTGCCCAAGTCCGCGCTGGACGCCTGGGACAAGGCCCTCGCATCCGCTCGTCGCGCCGGCAAGGCCGACGCGGACGGGCGCGGCGGCGGCGAAACCCGGGTCCGGCAGGCGATCGCCGACGCGCGCGGCGACGTGGAAGGATTCGTGGCCCTCGAAACGCAGCTTCCGGAGTGGCAGCAGAACCCGCTGGCGATCGCGGAACGCCTGCTCGCGGCAAAGCGACCGCGGGAAGCGTTGACCTGGGTGCGCAAGCCGCGCAAGGGCGGGCTGGCCTTCGCCACCCATGCCGATCTCGCGGAGGGACGCATCCAGCGCGGCGACGACGCGCTGCGCGTACCGCTCGAAGCGCGCATCCTGGAGGCCATGGGGGACAAGCCGGCCGCCCAGGCGGTCCGGTGGGCGGCGTTCGAGGCCACGCTGAACGGCGACATCCTGCGCGAGTACATCGCCAGGCTCGACGACTTCATCGAACACGAGGAGCTGGAGCGCGCCTTCGCACACGCGGCGGCCAGTGCCAATCTGTATTCGGCGCTGCATCTGATGATCGGCTGGCCACGTCCGGACGCGGCGGCGGCGCTGGTGCTCGACCGCCGCGCGCAATGGGACGGCCGCCACTACGGCGTTCTGGTGCCCGCCGCCGAGGCGCTGGAGGAGAGCCACCCGCTCGCGGCGACGGTGCTGTATCGCGCGCTGCTCGACGGCATTCTTGCCGCCGCCAAGTCCCCGGCATACGGGCACGGCGCACGCTATTTGGCGCGCCTCGCGGTGCTGGCGGAGCGGACGCCGCCGGATGCCCGCGTCGCGCCGCACGCCGAGTACGTCGCGGGCTTGCGCAAGACGCACGGGCGCAAGGACGGATTCTGGAGCCTCGTGAAGCAGCCGTAGCGGGTTTGTCGGCTACTGCGCCAGGAACCCGCCATCCACCGGCAGGGTGTGGCCCGTCACCATGGCGGCGGCGGGCGAGAGCAGGAACAGCACCGCGCCCACGATGTCGTCCGTCTCGGCCACGCGGCCGAGGGGGGTGGCGCCCTCCATGCGGGCGACCAACTCGGGCTTGTCCAGCAGCGGGCGGATGAAGTCGGTGCGCACCCAGGTGGGCGCGATGGCGTTCACCCGGATGCCCTGCGCCGCCCATTCCACCGCGAGCGCGCGCGTGAGGTTCACCACGGCGCCCTTGGTGGTCTGATACGAGATGTTCGGATACAGCCCGCCGCCCGACAGCCCCATGATCGAGGACATGTTGACGATGGCGCCGCGCCCGGCCGGCAGCATGTGGCGCGCGGCGGTGCGGGCGCACAGGAACGCGCCGGTCATGTTCACCGCCACCACCCGGTTCCAGTCCGCCAGATCGAGGTCCGTCGCCGCGCGGCGAATGGCCAGCCCCGCGTTGTTGACCAGGCTGTCGATCCGCCCCTCGGCGCGGGCGATGCCGTCGAAGGCCGCGACCACGCTCGCCTCGTCGGCCACATCGGCGTGCCAGTCGGCGGCGGCCAGCCCTTCGGTCTCGATCTCGGCCCGCGTGCGCGCCGCTGCCTCGGCGTCGCGGTCCAGCACCTGCACGCGCGCGCCGGAGCGGGCGGCGGCGAAGGCGATGGCGCGGCCGATCCCGGCCCCGGCGCCGGTGACGACGCAGACCGTGCCATCCAGCCGGAACGCCACGCGCGGGTCGAAGGCGGGGATGGCGTGGGTCATGCGGTGATCTCCGGTCCCATTTTGCGCAGCACCAGCGTGGTCCAGCGCCCTTCGCGCAACGTCTGCTCCAGCACCAGCCCGTGCCGCCGATGCGCCGCCAGCACCCAGCGCGCCTGCGTGTCCAGCAGCCCGGCCAGGATCGCGGTGCCGCCCGGTGCCAGCGCAGCGGCGAGGTGTTTCGCCATCTGGCACAGCGGCCGCGCCAGGATATTGGCGAAAATCAGGTCGTAGCGCGCGGCGCCGCGCACCGCCGGGCTGCCCCAGCCATCGGCGCGCAGGAAGCGGACGCGACCGCCCAGGCCGTTGCGGCGTGCATTCTCCGCCGCCACGCGCACCGACCACGGGTCGATGTCGGTGCCCAGCACGGGCCGGCGCAGCAGCTTCGCCGCCGCCATGGCCAGGATGCCGCTGCCGGTGCCGAGATCCAGAATCCGGCGCGGGCGCCGCGCCGCGACCCGTTCCAGCGCCCGCAGGCAGCCGCGCGTGGAGCCATGCTCGCCGGAGCCGAAGGCGATGGCGGCGTCGAGCACGACGGTCAGACGGCCGGGGACCGTGGGGCCGCCCAGATGCGTGCCGCGAATGGCGAAGCGGCGGCCCACCAGTTGCTCGGGGAATGCTTCGTGCGTGCGGGCGAGCCAGCCATCAGCCGGGGTGTCGTGGCGCGTCACCTCCGCGGTGATCCCGGTCGCGAGTTCCGCCATCGCGATCGCGCTGACCAGTTCCGGCTCGTTGGCGCCCTGGTCCTTCACCCCTTCCAGCGTCCACATCCGTGTCGCTTCGTCGAGGAAGAAGCCGACGGTGCCGCACGCCTGCGACAGCGCCGACTCGAACGCCTCCAGCGCCGCCTCCGGCACGGTGACGGAGACGGTTTCGAGGGCGGTGGCGTGGCGGCGGACGGTCATGTGCGTTCCACAAAGCGGTCCAGCACGCGCTTGGCGCCGGAGGTTTCGAAGTCGATGTCGAGTTTGTCGTCATCGACGGCGGTGACGGTGCCGTAGCCGAATTTCTGGTGGAACACCCGCGCGCCCACCGGCACCGCGTCCGCCCGCGCCGGGCGGGCCGGCTGTTCCCACACCTCGGTCACGCGCGGGCGGCGGGCGGCCAGCGGGAACTGGCCGCTGAAGACGCTGGGGGCCGAGATCATCCGCTCGCGCCGCATCGCGGCCGAGCCAATGCGCTCGACATGGGCATCCGGGATCTCGTCGAGAAAGCGGCTCGGGATGCTGTCCTGCCACTTGCCATAGAGTTGCCGGTTCGCGGCGTGGCTGACGATGGCGCGGCGGCGGGCGCGGGTGAGGCCGACATAGGCGAGCCGCCGCTCCTCCTCCAGCCCCTTGTTGCCGGACTCGTCCATCGAGCGCTGCGAGGGAAACAGACCCTCCTCCCAGCCGGGCAGGAACACCGTGTCGAACTCCAGCCCTTTCGCGGCGTGCAGCGTCATCAGGCCGATGCGGTCGGCGGCGCTGTTTTCCTCGTTTTCCATCACCAGCGAGACGTGGTCGAGGAAGCCCCCGAGGGTTTCGAAATCCGCCAGCGCGCGCACCAGTTCCTTCAGGTTCTCCAGGCGCCCGGGCGCCTCGGGGGATTTGTCCTGGCGCCACATCTCGGTGTAGCCGCTCTCGTCCAGCATGGTGGCCAGCGTGGTCACATGGCCGTCGCGCTCCAGCATCTCGCGCCAGCGGTCGAAGCCGCGCAGCAACGCCTGGACCGCGTCGCGGGCTTTCCCCCTCAGCCCGCCCTCCGCCACCATCGCGCCGGCGGCGGCCGAGAGCGGGATCGCGCGGGCGCGGGAGATGTCGTGCATCGCGCGCACGGCGGTCTCTCCCACGCCCCGGCGCGGCAGGTTGACGATGCGCTCGAAGGCGAGGTCGTCGGCGGGCTGCTGGATCAGGCGGGCATAGGCGATGGCGTCGCGGATTTCCTGGCGTTCGTAGAAGCGCAGGCCGCCGACGATGCGATACGGAAGGCCGACGGCGATGAACCGCTCCTCGAACGCGCGCGTCTGCGCCATGGTGCGCACCAGGATGGCCATGTCGGCGAGCAGGTGGCCGCCCTCGCGCAGTTTTGCCGCGCGCTCGGCGACCATGCGCGCCTCCTCGGCGGAGTCCCACAGGCCGACGATGCTGACCTTCTCGCCCGAGGCGTCGTTGCCGCCGGGGCGCAGCGTCTTGCCGAGCCGGCCCTCGTTGTGCGCGATCAGGCCGGCGGCGGCGGCGAGGATGGGGGCGGTCGAGCGGTAGTTGCGTTCCAGGCGCACCACGCGGGCGCCGGGAAAGTCATGCTCGAAGCGCAGGATGTTCTCGACCTCGGCGCCGCGCCAGGAATAGATCGACTGATCGTCGTCGCCGACGCAGCATATATTTTTGTGCGACTGCGCGAGCAGACGGAGCCACATGTACTGTACGAGGTTGGTATCCTGGTATTCGTCCACCAGGATATAGCGGAAGCGGTGATGATACTGCGCCAGAACGTCGGGATGGTTGCGCAGGATCTCCGTCACATGCAGCAGCAGGTCGCCGAAATCGGCGGTGTTCAGCGCCTTCAGCCGCGCCTGGTAGGCGGCGTACAGTTCCTTTGCGCGGCCGCCGGCAAAATCGGTGTCCTCGGCGGCAGTCACGCGCTCCGGCGGCAGGCCGCGATCCTTCCAGCGCTGGATGAAGCCCATCAACGCCGGCGGCGCCCAGCGCTTGGTGTCGATGCGGGCGGCTTCCATCACCTGCTTGAGCAGGCGCAACTGGTCGTCCGAGTCGAGGATGTTGAAGCTGCTGGTCAGGCCCACGAGGTCGGCGTGGCGGCGCAGCATGCGCGCGCACAGCGCGTGGAACGTGCCGAGCCACAGTCCTTCGGCCGGGCCGCCGATGATGGCGGCGACGCGCTCGCGCATCTCGCGCGCCGCCTTGTTGGTGAAGGTGACGGCGAGCACCTGGCTCGGATAGGCGCGCCCGGTCAGCAGGATATGGGCGAAGCGGGTGGTCAGCACCCGCGTCTTGCCGGTGCCGGCGCCGGCCAGCACCAGCAGCGGCCCGTCCACCGTCTCCACGGCTTCGCGCTGTTCGGGGTTCAGGCGGGCGAGGTAGTCGTTCATGCGCCGGATATAGAGGCCCCGGCAGGCGAGGCCAACCGGGTCAGGCCGGGCTGGCCGCGTCCGGCTTCGCGCGCACGCCCAGGATATGCGCGATGGCGTACACGAGGTCCGGCCGGTTCAGCGTGTAGAAATGGAACTCGTCGATGCCGTTGGCCTGCAACAGCCGCACCTGCTCGGCGGCGACCACGGTTGCCACCATGCGGCGCGTCTCCGGGTCGTCGTCCAGACCCTCGAACATGTGGCCGAGCCAGGCCGGGACGCTGGCACCGCACGCGGCGGAGAAGCGGGCGACCTGGGCGAAATTCGTCACTGGCAGGATGCCGGGCACGATCGGCGCGGTGATGCCGGCGGCAAGCGCCCGGTCCAGGAAGCGCAGATAGGTCTCGGTGTCGAAGAAATACTGGGTGATCGCGCGCGTGGCCCCGGCATCCAGCTTGCGCTTGAGATTGTCGAGATCGGCTTCGGGGCTCGCGGCGGCGGGGTGCGTCTCCGGGTAGGCGGCGACCGAAATCTCGAAATCGGCGATGCGCCGGAGGCCCGCGACCAGATCGGCGGCATAGGCATAGCCGCCGGGATGCGGCGCATAAGCGATACCGGCCGGCATGTCGCCGCGCAGGGCGACGATGTGGCGCACGCCTGCCTGCCAGTATTGCCGCGCCACCTCGTCCACCTCCTCGCGCGTGGCACCGACGCAGGTCAGATGTGCCGCGGCCGGCAGCGCCATCTCGGCGGCGAGTTTTGTGACCAGCGCGTGGGTGCGGTTCTGCGTGCTGCCGCCAGCGCCATAGGTGACGGAGACAAAGCGCGGGCCGAGCGGCGCGAGGCGGCGGATGCAGGCCCAGAATTGCGCCTCCAGCGCCTCGGTGCGGGGCGGGAAGAACTCGAACGACAGGGCCGGCAGCTTGGTGGTCGTGGACGGGGCGGGGATGCCCGGCACCCGTGGCGCGGTAAGCCAGCGTTCGAGGGGCGCCAGAACGGCGGCGTGCAGCGCATCCTGATGGTTCATCGACCGGCTCCCAGCTTCTTCATGGTTATAAACATATCTTTATGTGACGATGCAAGCGGCTTCTCACGTCTGGGATGACGGGGGTTGCGGTGGACAACCTGCAAACAAACCTGTTGCAGTGGGGCGACCGTGGGTGTTGGGGATGCATCCCTGCCGGAGATGCGGGGGAGGCCGTCGTGGTGGGCCTAACAATCCGTCGCGATCGTGCCCTAATCCTGTGGGCCGGAGATGAACGCGTTTGAATGGCTGGGGATGTTGATGCGCGCTGCGAAGACGATGGTCGTGCTGGCTGGCCTGGGCCTGGCGCTTGCCGGCTGTGCCACCCCGCCGCCGGCGAGCGACCCGGAAGGGCTCGCTGAGTTCAAACAGACCAACGACCCGCTCGAGCCGGCCAACCGCGTCATGTACGAGGTGAACACCGGGCTCGACACGATGATCCTGCGGCCGCTGGCGATCGGCTACACCTGGGCGGTGCCGTCGTTCCTGCGCACGCGGGTTCACAACGTGCTGAGCAACCTGAACAGCCCGGTGCTGCTTGCCAACGACATCATGCAGACCAAGCCGCGCCGTGCCGGCGACACGCTGATGCGTTTCCTGATCAACTCCACCATCGGCCTCGGCGGCATGTTCGACGTGGCCGATGGCTGGGGCTACCCGTATCACGACGCCGATTTCGGCGAGACGCTGGCGCTGTGGGGTGTGTCGGAGGGGCCATACCTGTTCCTGCCGATCCTCGGCCCCGGCAACCCGCGCGATACCTCCGGCTACGGCGTGGATATTGCCCTGGACCCGCTGACCTGGGAGCCCGGCGGTAGCGTTGGCTGGGACATCGGCTATGCCCGCTACGGTGCCACGCTGGTGGATACGCGGGCCGGCCTGATGGGAACGCTCGACAAGGCGACCGAGCAGGCGCTCGACCCGTACGCAACGGTGCGCAGCCTGTATCGCCAGCATCGGCAATCCGAGATCGACGCGGTCGCGGCCGATACGCGCGCCACCACGCCCGCGTGGTACGCGACGCCGGCCAGCCATTGACCGCTCCGCAACCCGAACCAATCCGATGGACATGCTGACACGACGCACCCTGCTGACCGCAACGTTTGCCTCCGCCGCCCTGCTGGCCTTCGCCGGCCTGCCGCGCATGGGCCACGCGCAAGCGGCGAACGCGGCCGCCGCCTTCGTCGATCAGACCGGCAAGGATCTGCTCGCGGTGGTCAACGGCGCGGGCTCGGCCGCCGACAAGCAGGCGCGCCTGCGCCAGATCGTCGATCGCGCGGTCGATGTGGACGAGGTGGGGCGGTTCTGCCTCGGCCGCTTCTGGCGCGTCGCGACGCCCGAGCAACAGAAGCAGTATCTGGAACTGTTCCATCAGGTGCTGCTCAAGAATATCAGCGGCAAGCTCGGCGATTACCAGGGTGTCACCTTCGCCGTGGGCCGCGCGCTCGCCAAGGATGGCGGCGTCAGCGTCGCCACCGTCGTCACCCGCCCGAACTCGGCGCCGGCGAATGTGGATTGGGTGGTCAGCACCGCCAGCGGCAGCCCGCGTATCGTCGATGTCGTGGCCGAAGGCACCAGCCTGCGGCTGACGCAGCGCAGCGACTACGCCTCGTACCTCTCGCAGCACAACAGCAGTGTCCCGGCGCTGCTCGACGCGATGCGCCAGCAACTCGCGCAACCGGGCTGAGGCACGCCATGCCGGCAAACGCCATCGCGCTGCCGGTGATCTTTGTCGTTGTCGTGGCGCTGCTGATCCTGCTGCGCTCCATCCGCATCGCCAACGAATGGCAGCGCGCGGTGGTGCTGCGGCTTGGCCGGTTCGACCGGCTGGGCGGCCCGGGGCTGTATCTGGTGATCCCGCTGCTCGAACAGGTGACGACGATCATCGACAACCGGGTGCAGACCACCAGCATCACCGCCGAGCAGGCGCTGACCCGCGACACGGTCGCGGTCGGCGTCGATGCCATCGTGTTCTGGCAGGTGACGGACGCGCGTGCCGCCGCCATCAACATCGCCAATTATCGCGAGGCGATCGAGCGGGTGGCGCAGACCACGCTGCGCGAGATGATCGGCTCGACCGATCTGCAACGCCTGCTGTCGGACCGGCAGGCGGCGGACGAAAAGCTGCGCGCCTCGATCACCTCGAAGACCTCGACCTGGGGGGTGGCCGCCGTGAGCGTCGAGATCCGCGACGTGGCGATCCCCAAGGAATTGCAGGACGCGATGAGCCGGCAAGCGCAGGCCGAGCGCGAGAAGATGGCGCGCGTGACACTCGCCTCCGCCGAGCAGGAGATCGCCCGGCAGGTGCTGGAGGCGGCGAAGCTGTACGACAGCAACCCGACGGCGCTGCGCCTGCGGCAGATGAACCTGCTCTACGAGATGAACAAGGAACGCGGCACCACGGTGCTTATCCCGACCGACATGGCCTCCAGCCTCGGGGCCGTGGTGGCGCTGAACAAGGCCATGCAGGCGCCGCCGGGCGGCTGATCAGCGCACGCTCTCGTACACCAGCATCCGCAGCCCGTCGCGGTCGAATTCCTCGCACACGCGCATGCCGATGGCGCCCAGCACCATGCGGCTGGCGAAATTGATCTCCCGCGCCACCGCGACGATGCGGCGCAGCCCCGCGCGTTCATGGCCGAAGCGCAGCGCGCCGGCGGCGGCTTCGCTGGCGTAGCCGTGGCCCTGCACCTCGGCGCGCAGCGCGAAGCGCAGCGCCATGCCGCGGCCATCGCTGCGTTCGAGAATGCCGACGAGCCCAACGAAGGTGCTGGTGGTGCGCTCGCGCACCGTCCACATGCCGAACCCGTGGCGGCCCCAGAACTGCACGTCGGCGGCGAGTTCCTCGGCGGTTTCGACGGCGGAGCGCACGCCGCCGAGCATCACGGCGAAGGCCCGGGGGTCGCCCTTCAGCGCGCACAGATCCGCCAGATCCCCGCCCCATACCGGCTGGAGCAGCAATCGCCCGGTCTGCACGGACCACGTGGGATTCATGGAGCGGTTCCAAGGGCTCCGCCCTTGGCAGGGTCCAGGGGCGGCGCCCCTGGCCTTTCCTTCAGCGGGTCAGGGGGCGGTATTTGATCCGATGCGGCTCGGTCGCGTCGTTGCCCAGTCGTCGGCGCTTGTCGTCCTCGTACGCCTGGAAGTTGCCTTCGAACCATTCGACATGGCTGTCGCCCTCGAAGGCCAGGATGTGCGTGGCCAGCCGGTCCAGGAACCACCGGTCATGCGAGATGATGACGGCGCAGCCGGCGAACTCCGTCAGCGCCTCCTCCAGCGCCCGCAGCGTATCCACGTCGAGATCGTTGGTCGGTTCGTCGAGCAGGATGACGTTGCTTTCGCTTTTCAGCATCTTCGCCAGATGCACGCGGTTGCGCTCGCCGCCCGAGAGGATGCCGACTTTCTTCTGCTGGTCCGAGCCTTTGAAGTTGAACGCGCCGACATAGGCGCGCGAGGCCACGGCGCGCTTGCCCAGATAGATCACATCCGTGCCGCCGCTGATCTCCTGCCACACGGTCTTCTCGGCATCGAGGCTGTCGCGGCTCTGGTCCACGTAGCCGAGCTTCACCGTGTCGCCGACGCGCAGCGAGCCGGCATCCGGGGTTTCCTGGCCGGTGATCATGCGGAACAGCGTGGTTTTACCGGCGCCGTTGGGGCCGATGACGCCGACGATGCCGCCGGGCGGCAGCTTGAAGTTCAGATCGTCGATCAGCAGCCGGTTGCCGTACGCCTTGCGCAGCCCCTCGGCCTCGATCACCAGCCCGCCGAGGCGCGGGCCGGGCGGGATGACGATTTCCGCCACGCCGGTCTGCTGCTCCTGGCTCTTTTGCAGCAGTTCCTCGTATTTCTGGATGCGCGCCTTGTTCTTGGTCTGGCGCGCGCGGGGGGTGGAGCTGATCCACTCCGATTCGGCCGCCAGCGCCCGCATTCGCGCGGTTTCTTCCTTTTCCTCCTGTTGCAGCCGCTTCTGCTTCTGCTCCAGCCAGGAAGAATAGTTGCCCTCGAACGGATAGCCGCGGCCGCGCTCGATCTCCAGGATCCAGTTGGTCACGTTCTCCAGGAAGTAGCGATCGTGGGTGACGACCAGCACGGTGCCGGCGAAGTCGCGCAGCGTCTTTTCCAGCCACGCGACGCTTTCGGCGTCCAGATGGTTGGTCGGCTCGTCGAGCAGCAGGATGTCGGGCTTTTCCAGCAGCAGCCGGCACAGCGCCACGCGCCGGCGCTCGCCGCCCGAAAGGTTGGTCACCGGGCTGTCCGGCGGCGGGCAGCGCAGCGCGTCGAGCGCGATCTCGATCTTGCGGTCGAGTTCCCAGCCGTCTTCGTGGTCGATCTTCTCCTGGAGTTCGGCTTGTTCGGCGAGCAGCGCGTTCATCTGCTCGTCGTCCATCGGCTCGGCGAACAGGTTGGAGATTTCGTTGAACCGCTCAATGGCGTC
>JAKBCB010000037.1 GCA_021808185.1 Pseudomonadota bacterium | reverse complement strand
GTGACCATCGAGATGTCCTCGGCGGCGAAGGAATGGCTGGCCGAGCGCGGCTACGACCGCCTCTATGGCGCGCGGCCGCTGGCCCGCGTGATCCAGGAGCACATCAAGAAGCCGCTGGCCGAGGAATTGCTGTTCGGCCGCCTGACCAAGGGCGGCGCGGTGAAGGTGACGATGAAGGACAAGAAGCTCGACTTCGAATTCATCGAGGCGAACGTGCCCGCCCTGCCGAAGCCGGAAGGCGACGGCGACGAGGGCAGCAGCGAGCGCGAACCGGAAGTCGCGGGGTAGCCTGCCGGCCGATCCGCCGCCTCGCATGACATCGGATCACTTCGACGGCCTGTTTTTCCGAAACCCCGGCGACCAGCCGGGGAATCGGGGCCTGCGGGAGGTGCTGCGCTGGCGGCTGAACAGCCGCCGCGCAGTGTGGCCCCGGCGGGTTGCGAACAGCCATTTTTCGCCGCCGCCCTCCACCGTCGCGCCCGGCTCGGTCGCGGTGACGTTCATCAATCACGCGACGATGCTCCTGACACTCGCCGGGGCGGTGGTACTGACCGACCCGATCTTCAGCGAGCGTTGCTCGCCCGTCGCATGGGCCGGGCCGCGGCGGGTGCGCCCGCCGGGGCTGGCGCTGGCGGACCTGCCACGGCCGGACGTGGTTTTGCTGTCCCACAACCACTACGACCACATGGACCTGCCAAGCCTGCGTGCCATCCAGCGGCGCCATGCCCCAAGGTTCGTCACCACGCTTGGCAACGCGCGCACGCTGGCCCGCATCGGCATCCACGCGACGGAACTGGACTGGTGGCAGGGCGCGGATCTCGGCGGGCTTCGCGTCACCGCCACACCCGCGCGGCATTTTTCGGCACGCACGCCGTTCGACCGCAACCGCACGCTATGGGCCGGGTTCATGGTCGATGGCGCCGGCTGCCGCGTGCTGTTCGCGGGCGATTCCGGCGCGGGGCCGCATTGGGACGACATTCGCACCCGCCTTGGCGCGCCGGATGTCGCGCTGTTGCCGATCGGCGCCTACGAACCGCGCTGGTTCATGGCGCCGGTGCACATGAACCCGGCCGAAGCCGTGCAGGCGCATCTGGCGCTCGGCGCGCGGCGGTCGGTCGGGATGCATTTCGGCACGTTTCAGCTCACCGACGAGGCCATCGACGCGCCCCTGCACGAACTGGTGGCGGCGCGGGTGCAGGCGGCGATTGCCGAGGATGCGTTCGTCACGCACGGCTTCGGCGAGACGAGGATCTACGCCAGCGGCGGCTGACCGGCCACCGGCCGCCCTCAGTCGTCCTCCGCCTCCAGTTGCCGGCGCGCCTCGGCCAGCCGTGCGTGATCTTCCGGCCCCATCACCGGCAGGTGCAGGCCGAGGTCTTCCAGCGCCGCCACCATCGCCTCGACCACCACGAGGCGGGAGAACCACTTGTGATCGGCGGGCACCACGAACCACGGCGCGTGCGGGGTCGCGGTGGCGGCGATGGCTTCCTCGTAGGCGGTCTGGTACTCGTCCCAGTGCAGGCGTTCGGCGACATCGGCGGGGCTGAATTTCCAGTTCTTCTCCGGCGTGTCGAGGCGCGCGAGGAAACGTTGCTTCTGCTCGGCCTTCGACAGATGCAGGAAGAATTTCAGCACCACCACGCCCTGCCGCGTGAGGTATCTCTCGAAGGCGGCGATGTCCTCCAGCCGGTGCTTCCAGATCGTCTTGCCGTCCAGAGCGGGCGGTATGTGCTGGCGGGCGAGCAACTCGGGATGCACGCGCACGACCAGCACTTCCTCGTAGTGGCTGCGGTTGAGGATGCCGATCTGGCCGCGCGCCGGCAGGCGGCGCGCCACCCGCCACAGGAAATCGTGCGCGAGATCCTCCGGCCCTGGCTGCTTGAAGCTGGTGACGCTGACGCCCTGCGGGTTCACCCCGGACATGACATGGCTGATGGTGCCGTCCTTGCCGGCGGCGTCCATCGCCTGGAACAGGCACAGCAGCGCCCACTGGTCCTGCGGGTAGAGCAGTTTTTGCAGCGCGGAGAGCCGCCGCACCCCGTCCGCGAGCAGCACCTCGCTCTGCTCGCGGTCGATCAGGTCGCCGGCAGTGTCGCCGGGGTCGAAATGTTTCAGCCGGAATTTCTCGCCGTCGGTGACGCGGTAGCGGTCCACGAGATGGCGGAGGTCCGGGGCTTTCATTTCGGCGCGGCGTAGGCGGTGCCGAGATAGGCGACAATCTGGGCCGCGCTCGCATCGTCGATGGGCGCCGCGAAGGCGCCGCGCATCTTGGCCACCTCGGCCTTCCAGCCCTCGGCGGTCAGGAACGGCGAGTTCATCCGCACGAAGTCCAGGCTATGGCAGCCGCCGCAATTGGCGGTGATGACATCGACCCCGGGCCCCGGCTTCAACTCCACCGGCTGCTCCTCGGCCAGGGCCGGGGCGGACAGCGCCGGGGCGGCGAGCAGGAGGGCCGCCAGCAGCATGGCTCGTTGCATTGCGCGTCCCCCCTCAGGCCGCCGTCACGGTGACGGTGGCGTAGATATTGTGATGATAGCCGGCCGGGTTGCGTACCAGTTTGTCCGGTTGCGTTCGGCCCGCGTTGTTGGTGGCGCGCGCGAGCACGGTCACGGCGCCGGACGCGGGCTTTGCCACCGTGAACGACCACGGCCGGAAGGCGAAACGCCCGAGGTCCCGGCCGAGCGTCGCCAGCGCCCAGGTGGCGCCCGAGTCGAGCGAGATTTCCACGCGCGCGATGCCGCTGCCGCCGTCCCAGGCGATGCCGCGCACCTCGAAACCGCCGGCCGGCATTGTCGCGCCGGCCTCGGGTGCGGTGATGAGCGAGTTGACCACGATCTCGGTGATCGGGCTGGTCTTGTCGTTGTCCTGGGTGGTGAACGGCACGGCGGAGGGGAACATATTGCGTGGGACGCGATAGGCTTTTTGCATCCAGAACCCGTCGAACGGCTTGTCCAGCACCTCGATGCGGGCGAGGTGCTTCATCCAGTATGTGCCGGTCCAGCCGGGCACGATCAGGCGCAGCGGGTAGCCGTTCCAGATGGGGATCTTCTCGCCGTTCATGTCCCAGGCGAGCAGCACGTTCTCGTCCATCGCGCGCGTGAGCGGCAGGCTTTTGCGGAACGGCGGGGTCGCATCGAGCACCGGGCCGTCGGCGCCCCGGAAGGCGATTTCCACCGCGTCCGGCTTGACGCCCGCCAGCGCCAGCACGTCGCGCAGCCGGGCGCCGCGCCAGACAGCGTTGCCCATGGCGCCCACGCCCCATTGCACGCCGGGGACATGCGGCTCGAACAACCCGCGCCGGTTGCCGGAGCATTGGCAGACGGCGGTGATCTCGTGGTGCGGCAGTTGCTTCAGGTCGGCGAGCGTGAGCGTCTTCTCGCTCGCCGCCGCCGCGCCGCCGATGGACAGCGACCAGTTGGCCAGTTCCGCCTCGTCCGGGATCACGGCCAGGTGGTAGCGGACGAAGAACCGGTCGTTCGGCGTGATCGGGTCGGCGAAGGCGGCGAGCGGGGTCTCGTAGTTCGGCGGCCGCCAGGTCAGCTTGATGAGATCCTGCTTGCCTGGCAGCGCCTCCATGACGGCTTCCTCGCGGGTGCCGGCGGGCAGTCTCGGGTCCAGCTCCGTCGCGGACGCGGCACGGGCGAGCAGGGCGGACGCGCCCGCCCCCAGCAGGACGCCTCTCCGATTCACGCCGCCTGCCCGCATTGCCGCCGCTCCTTGTCATGGCCGGCCGCATCCTGCCGCGCCGGGTGGCGTAGTTCCATACCTTCGAAGTTTAGGAAATACCCCCGCCGTCCGCCGGTCAGACCGCTTCGAGCGTGACCGCGATGTTGTTGCGGGTGGCCTTGGAATACGGGCAGATCTCGTTGTGCGCCTTGGTCATCAGCTTCTCGACGGTCGCTTTGTCGGCGCCTTCGATGTGGGTCTTCAGGTGCACCGAAAGGTAAAATCCGGCATCGGCGTGCAGCGTCACGTCGGCGGTGACGGTGACGGCGCCGATCTTGATCTTCTCCAGTTGCGCCGCGTAATCCACGGCCCCGCCGAAGCAGGCGGAGTAGCCGGCGGCGAAGAACTGCTCGGGGTTGCTGGCGCCGGGCTTGCCGGGGCCGCCGATGTCCTTCGGCACCGACAGATCGAGCTTGATGAGCCCGTCGCTGCTCGCGACATGGCCGTTGCGGCCGCCGGTGGTGGTGGCGTGGGCGACATAGGACATTGGTTTGCTCTCCCTGTTCGGTGGTGGCGCCGGCGGGATCCGGCCCCAAGGGGCATATGGGGCGGCGGCGCGGTCTTGCCATTCGGGCGTCGCGGCCCTTGACCGCGCGCGGCATCCGGGGTGCGGTGCGGCCCGCATGTCCGTCGCCGTTTCCTCTCGTCTGGTCTGGCCGCGCGCCGCGATCACGGCCCTGTTCGTGGGCAACGGGGCGCTGATCGGCGCCTGGGCCGCCAACATCCCGCGGGTGAAGGACGCGCATGGGCTGAGCGATTCGGCGCTCGGCGCGCTGCTGCTCGCGGTCGGCATCGGCGCGGTGGCCGCGATGTCGCTCACCAGCGCGCTCGCGGCGCGGGTGGGGCCGGGGCGGCTTTCGGCGGGGGCCGGGCTGCTGCTGGCGCTGGCGTTCCCGTTCATTGCCGTCGTGCCGGACCGGCCCGGGCTGCTGCTGCTCGCGGCCCTGATCGGCGCGCTGAACGGCACCATGGACGTGGCGATGAACGCCGCCGCCTCGGCGCTGGAGCGGCGCCGGGGCGGCGCCATCATGTCCTCGTTCCACGCCGGCTGGAGCATCGGCGGGCTTGGCGGCGCGGCGATGGCGGGCGCGCTGGCCAGTCTGGGCGCCGGGCTGACGCCGACGCTGGCCGCCGCCGCCGCCGTGGTTGCGGTCGCCGCCCTGTGCGGCCTGGCCCTGCCGCCGCCCGATGGCGGGCCACAGCCGCGCACGGCGCTGCGGCTGCCGTCGCGCCGGCTGGTCGGGGTGGCGCTGCTGGCGGCGCTGTCGTTCGCCGCCGAGGGGGCGGTGGCGGACTGGTTCGGGGTCTATCTGGAAACCGTCGTCGGCACCGACGCGGCCTGGGCGACCACGGGCTACGCCGCGTTCGCGCTGGCGATGGTGGCGGGGCGGCTCGCGGGCGATGCGGTCGTCGCGCGCCTCGGCCCGGTGCGCGTGGTCTGGGTTGGCGGCGCGCTGGCGACGCTGGGGGTGGCGCTGGCGCTGGCGTGGCCCGACCGCTGGGTGGTGGACGCGGGGCTGGTGCTGGCGGGGGCGGGGCTGGCCAATATCGTGCCGGCGGTGTTCAGCGCGGCCGGGCGCATGGCGGGGACGGGCGGGGTCGCCACCGCCGCGGCCACCGGCTACGCGGCGCTGCTGGTGGCGCCGCCGCTGCTCGGCAACGTGGCCGACGCGATCGGGCTGCGGCCGACCCTGGTGCTGGTGCTGGCCTGCACCGGCGCGATCCTGCCGCTCGCACGCACCGTTTCGGCGCGGAATGCTGGCGGTGCCTGACCGCTATGCGATGGGCGGCGGTCGCACCCCTACCGGCGCGGACGCCGGTTTGGCATAGTGCCGACCCTCCGTCCCGCGCGGGCGGGGGCCGCGAACCCGGCAGCCAAGCCCGGGTCAGGGAAGGATCTCAAGTTGCAGGCCACCGACGTTTCCGATCCGACCTACTTTCACAAGGTCGTCGATTGCCAGTGGGCCTGTCCGGCCCACACCCCCGTCCCCGAATACATCCGTCTGATCGCCGCCGGGCGCTATGCCGATGCCTACATGGTCAACTGGAAGTCGAATGTCTTCCCGGGGATTCTGGGTCGGACGTGCGACCGACCGTGCGAGCCGG
This sequence comes from Pseudomonadota bacterium, assembly GCA_021808185.1. GTDB lineage: Bacteria > Pseudomonadota > Alphaproteobacteria > Acetobacterales > Acetobacteraceae > CAJCJG01. Next base: position 8,324 of record JAKBCB010000037.1, on the reverse strand, counting down.
CGTGCCGGCGCGGGCGTGTCGAGGAGGAACCGGTGGCGATCTGCCGGCTCAAGCGCGTCGCCGCCGACTACAAGGGTGATATTTCCGATCTGCTGCCCACCGCGCCGCGCGAGCGCACCGGCAAGCGCGTCGCCTGTGTCGGCGCCGGCCCCGCCTCGCTCGCCGTGGCGCGCGACCTTGCCGCCGCCGGGCATGACGTGACGGTGTTCGACGGCGAACAGCGCGGCGGCGGTTTCATCCGCAGCCAGATCCCGAAATTCCGCCTGCCCGAAAGCGTGATCGACGAGGAAGTGGGCTACGTGCTCGGCCTCGGTGTCACAACGCGGTTCGGCGAGCGTGTCGCCAGCATGTCGGCGCTGCTGGGCGAAGGCTACGACGCCATCTTCGTCGGCTGCGGCGCGCCGCGCGCGCGCGACCTGAAGATTCCCGGCCGGCAGGAAGCGGCGCAGCACATCCATCTCGGCATCGACTGGCTGTCCTCGGTCTCGTTCGGCCATGTCACCCGCGTCGGCAAACGCGTGCTGGTGCTGGGCGGCGGCAACACGGCGATGGATTGCTGCCGCTCCGCCCGCCGCCTCGGCGGCGCCGAGGTGAAGGTGGTGGTGCGCAGCGGCTTCGAGGAGATGAAGGCCTCGCCCTGGGAAAAAGAAGACGCCATGCACGAGGACATCCCGATCCTCAACTACATGGTGCCCACGGCGTTCATCCATGAAGGCGGCCGGCTGACCGGCATGACCTTCCAGAAAGTGCGGCCGGAATACGATGCCGACGGGCGGCGCAACCTGGTGCCGACCGGCGAACCGGAGGAGTTCCTGCCGGCGGACGAGGTGCTGGTCGCGGTCGGGCAGGAGAATTCCTTCCCCTGGATCGAGCGCGACGCCGGCATCGCATTCGACCGCCACGGCCTGCCGGTGCTGAACGCGGAAACCCTGCAATCCACGCGGCCGGAGGTGTTCTTCGGCGGCGACGCGGCGTTCGGCCCGAAGAACATTATCTGGGCGGTGGCGCACGGCCATCAGGCGGCGATTTCCATCGACCTGTTCCTGCGCGGCGAGGACGTGGCCAAACGGCCGCCGCCGGAGGTGACGCAGGTCAGCCAGAAGATGGGCATCCACGAATGGACCTACGATAACGCGGTCTCCATCGACCTGCGCTACAAGGTTCCGCATGTCGAGAAGGCCCGCGCGCTGGCCGACATCAAGGCCGAGGTCGAGCTTGGCTTCGACCCCGATCTTGCCTTCCACGAAGCGCAGCGCTGCCTGAACTGCGACGTGCAGACGGTGTTCGCGCCGAAGCTGTGCATCGAGTGCGATGCCTGCGTCGATATCTGCCCGGTGGATTGCATCACCTTCACGCAGGATGGCGAGGAGGCCGAGTTGCGCGCGCGGCTGAACGCGCCCTCGGCCAACACCGCGCAGGACTTGTACATCTCGCACGGATTGAAGACCGGCCGCATCATGGCCAAGGACGAGGACGTCTGCCTGCACTGCGGCATGTGTGCCGAACGCTGTCCGACCGGGGCGTGGGACATGCAGAAATACTTTCTCGATCTGGCCCAGGTCGGAGCGAAGCGCGCGGCGCGCGCCATGGTGCACGCATGAAACCGATGGAACGGATCAACGACTTCGTCGTCCGCTTCGCCAACGTCAACGGCTCCGGCTCGGCCAGCGCCAACCGGCTGTTCGCGCAGTCGATCCTGCGCATGGGCGTGCCGGCGACGCCGCGCAACATCTTCCCCTCCAACATCCAGGGCCTGCCGACCTGGTACGAGGTGCGGATCAGCGAAGCCGGGCATCTCGGCGCGCGCGGCGGCACCGACCTGATGGTGGCGATGAACCCGCAGACGTTCGAGAAGGACGTGGCGGAGATCGAGCCGGGCGGCTACCTGTTCCATGACAGCAGCAAGCTGGTGCGGCATTTGCGCACCGACATCACCGTGCTAGGCGTGCCGCTGACCGAGATCTGCAACCGCGAATACGCCGACGTGCGGCAGCGGCAATTGTTCAAGAACATCGTCTATGTCGGGGCGCTGTCGGCGCTGCTCGACATCGAGCCGGCGGTGCTTGAAACCCTCATCGCGGAACAATTCCGCGCCAAGGAAAAGCTGATCCCCGCCAACGTGCACGCGCTGCATCTCGGCCGCGACTGGGCGCTGGCGAACATGGCGTGCCCGATCGGGCTGCGGGTGCGCCGCGCCGACGCGGTGGGCGACCGCATTTTCATGGAGGGCAACTCGGCCGCCGGCCTCGGCGCCGTGTACGGCGGGGCGACGGTGTGCGCGTGGTATCCGATCACGCCCTCGACCTCGCTCGCCGAGGGGTTCATGCGCTACGTCAAGCGCTACCGCGTGGAGCCCGAGACCGGGAAAACCCGCGCCGCCATCATCCAGGCCGAGGACGAACTGGCGTCCATCGGCATGGTCATCGGCGCCGGCTGGAACGGCGCGCGGGCGTTCACCGCGACCTCCGGCCCCGGCATCTCGCTGATGCAGGAATTTCTGGGGCTCGCGTATTTCGCGGAAATCCCGGCGGTGATCTTCGATGTGCAGCGCGCCGGCCCGTCCACGGGCATGCCGACGCGCACGCAGCAATGCGACGTGATGACCTGCGCGTACGCCTCGCACGGCGACACCAAGCACGTGCTGCTGTTCCCGCAGGACCCGCACGAATGCTTCACCATGGGCGCGCAGGCGTTCGATCTGGCGGACCGGCTGCAAACCCCGGTGTTCGTGCTGCTCGATCTCGATATCGGCATGAACGACCGGCTGTGCGCGCCATTCGCCTGGGACGACACGCGCCGCATGGATCGCGGCAAGGTGATGACGGCGGCCGATCTGGACGCCGGGCGGGAGTTCGGCCGCTACCTCGACGTGGACGGCGACGGCATCGCCTATCGCACCTATCCTGGCACGCACCCCACCAAGGGCGCGTTCTTCACGCGCGGCACCAGCCGCGACGAATATGCCAAATACACCGAGGACGGCGATGTCTATCAGCGCAACATGGAACGCCTGCTGCGCAAGTTCGACACCGCCAGGCAGATCGTGCCGCACCCGGTGCGGCGCGACGCGCCGGAGGGTGCGAGGTTCGGCGTGATTTATTACGGCTCGACCTCGCCCGCGATGGACGAGGCGGTGGCGACGCTGGCCGATGAGGGCATCGCGCTGGACATGCTGCGCATCCGCGCCTTCCCGTTCCACGACGATGTGATGACGTTCATCGCCGAGCACGAGCATGTGTTCGTGGTCGAGCAGAACCGCGACGCGCAGTTGCGCACGCTGCTGATCAACGAGGGCGAGATCGACCCCGCGCGACTGGTGCGGGTGCTGCACTACGACGGCACGCCGATCACCGCCCGCTTCATCGCCGGCGCCATCGCCGAGGCCGCCGCGGCGACCAAGATCGTGCCGCTCCGCAAGTCGTCGCCCAAGGTGGCATCATGACCTTTCTTCCCAAGCCCAAGCTGCACCACCCGGATCTGCCGACCAACGCGCTCGGCCTGACACGGCGCGACTACGAGGGCGCGATCTCGACGCTCTGCGCCGGCTGCGGGCACGATTCGATCAGTGCCGCCATCGTACGCGCGGTGTTCGAGCTGGACCTGCCGCCGCACCGCATCGCCAAGCTGTCCGGCATCGGCTGTTCGTCCAAGACGCCGACCTACTTCCTCGGCGCGGCGCACGGCTTCAACAGCGTGCACGGGCGGATGCCCAGCGTGCTGACCGGCGCCAATCTGGCGAACCGCGATCTGATCTATCTCGGCGTCTCCGGCGACGGCGACAGCGCCTCCATCGGCCTCGGCCAGTTCGCGCACGCCATGCGGCGCGGCGTGAACATGGTGTACATCGTCGAGAACAACGGCGTGTACGGCCTGACCAAGGGCCAGTTCTCGGCCACCTCGGACAAGGGCGCCAAGAGCAAGAAGGGCGTTGCCAACACCGACTCCGCCATCGACCTCGTCGGCATGGCGCTGCAACTCGGCGCCACCTTCGTCGGGCGCGGCTTCTCCGGCGACAAGACGCAGCTCGTCCCGCTCATCAAGGCGGCGCTGCGGCACAAGGGGGCGGCGTTCATCGACTGCATCTCGCCCTGCGTGCAGTTCAACAACCACGTCGGCAGCACGAAAAGCTTCGACTACGTGCGCGAGCACAACGAGGCGGTGAACCGGCTGGATTTCATCTCCGGGCGCGAGGAGATCGTCACCGAATACGAACCGGGCACGGTGGAAGTGGTGGCGCAGCACGACGGCTCGCTGCTGAAGCTGCGCAAGCTCGCCGCCGACTACGACCCGCACGATCGCGTCTCGGCTCTCGGCTACCTGCAAAGCCGCACCGCCGCCGGGGAGATCGTCACCGGCCTGCTCTACGTCGATCCGGACGCCGAGGATCTGCACGACCACATGGGCACGGTCGAGACGCCGCTGAACGCGCTGACCGAGGCCGAGCTGTGCCCCGGCTCGGCGGCGCTGGAGAAGCTGAACGCGGCGCTGCGGTAGCGCCCGCGCGCGGCTACTGGCCCGGCGCGGCGGCGTCGGTCTCGCGGAAGGTGATGACGGCGGCGATCCCCATGCCGAGGATCATCAGGCAGTCGAGCGCGACGCAGCCCGGCCAGCCATAGCGGTGCCACAGCCCGCCGGGCAGCACCCCGCCGAGCGCGCCGCCGACATAGTAGGTGGAGACGTACAGCCCGACGGCGCTGGAGCGCGCGCGCGGCACCGCGACGCCGATGAAGCCGAGGCCGAGCGCCTGGGCGACGAACAGCCCGGCGCTGGCGAGCGCCAGCCCCAGGATCACCACCGGCAGCGCCGGCAGCAGCGTGCACACCTGGCCCACGATGGCGATGGCCGCCGCGAGCGCGGCCGTGCGGGGCCGCCCGATCCGCACCGCGAGGCGGGTGGCCAGCGGCGTGGTGACGACGCCCACGAGGTACACCGTGAACACCGCGCCGAGCGCCCCGGGCGAGAGGCCGAAGGGCGGCCCGGCCAGGCGGAAATTCACGTAGGTGAAGGTCGCGACGATGCTGAACAGCATCGCGAACCCCACGGCACAGGTGCCCCAGAGCCGGCGGTTATGCGCGTGCTCGCGCCAGCCGCGCAGCATCGCGCGCACGCCGCCGGTCATCGGCCGGAATTTCTTCTCCGTGGGCAACAGGATGGCCACGGCCACCGCGGCGATGGCGGTCAGCGCGGCGGCGGCGAGGAAGCCGAGCCGCCAGCCGCCGAACTGCGCCGCGACGCCGGCCACGAAGCGCCCGGCGAAGCCGCCCAGAATGGCGCCGGAGGAATACACGCCGGCGGCACGGATGGCGGCCGGGCCTTCGCATTCCTCGCCGATATAGGCGACGGTGACGGCGAAGATGAACGGCAGCAGCAGCCCCTGCACGAAGCGCCAGAGCAGCATCGCTTCCAGCGTCGGGCTGAACGCCACCAGCACGGTCGGCACCGTCACCGCCAGCGCCGCGCCGACGATCAGCCGCTTGCGCCCCAGCGCGTCGGAAATGGCGCCCGCGAACGGCGCCACCAGCGCCACCGCGAGCAGCGAGGCGGTGATGGTCCAGCCGGTGCGCGCCAGCGGCACGCCGAAACTCTCGGCGAGCGACGGCAGCACCGCCTGCGGCGTGTACAGGTTGAGAAAGGTGGAAATGCCGGCGGCGGCGGCGGCCAGCGGGATACGTTCGAGCCTCATTCGCCCGTGCCCGCGAGAATGGCGCGGCAGGCGGCGGGCGGCGCCGGCGGTCTGGCCGGCGGGCCTGGGGGCTTGGGCGGCTGGTCCATCTGGTCGAACCACCATTGCAGGCTGGCGTCGCAGCCATCCCCCGGCGGCGGCGGCGGCGGGCGCGCGGGGCAGAACGGCTGGCCCTCCGGGCAGCGGAAATTGATGTGCATGTGGCTCGCATGGCCCCACCAGGGCCGGACGAAACGCAGCCACGTCCTGTCGCCGGTGACCTGCTCGCACAATCCGCGCTTGATCGCCGGGTTCACCAGCACGCGGTCCACGCCCGGCAACTGCGTGGCCAGATGCAGCAAGGCGATCTGCCCGGCGCCGAACCGCGCCGGGTCCACGTCGCGCCCGTCGGCGCGCACCATGCTGGGCGGCTCCAGCGCGTCCCATTGCACCGGCGTCAGCGCCGGGCGGGGCGAAAGGTCGAGATAGACATCCGCGTCGAGGCCCATCTGGTGGCTGAAATGCCCGCCCCGCAACGGGCCGCCGCGCGGGCCGGACAGGTCGCCCATGTACAGGTCCGCCAGCCCCGCCGCGTGCGCCCGCCGGCCGAGTTCGAGCAGCGCGGCCACGGTCCGCGGCGCGCCCCAGAACGAGCTATGCGAGCGGCGGACGGTTTCCAGTCCGGTCGCGACATCCGGCAGCCGCACGGCGCCCGCGATGCAACCGGCCGAGCCCTGGCCGATGATGCGCAGCGGGCCGGGGGCCGGGGTTTGCGGCGCGGTCGCGGCGCGCGCGGGCAGGGCGGCGAGCAGCAGCGGCAGCAGGAGGAGCAATCGGCGCACCCGCCTGCGTCGCGCGCCCGCACCGTTGCGTCAAGCGGCGGTTTGGCCGCCCGGCTACTTCGCCACCAGCACGCCCTTGGCGGTGTCCTCGTGATATTCGCCCACGAATTTGTATTCGCCCTTGGCCAGCGGACCGATGGACAGCGGCACTTCCTTGCCCGCCGGCACCACTTTTTCGCGATGCAGGTCGGAACTGTCGAACTCCTCGGCGGTGGTATCGGCGTTCTGCACGATGAGCTTGAAGGCCACGCCGGCCGGCACCTCCAGCCGGGGGGGCTCGAACCGGTGGTCGCGGATGACGAGGCGCAGGGGCTCGTCCGCGATCGCCGGGGCGGCGAGGGCGAGCAGGGGGCCGGTGAGCAGCAGGGCGGCAAGCATCGCTGGGCGCATGGGTATTTCGGTCTCCTTGACGGCACGGCGGCCGGTGGCCAGGCTTGTAATGCGAATTACTCGCAATTGCAAACGCGACCGGCGCGCGGCATCAGCGGAAAACGACACGCCGGGATAGCGTGAAGTTCGCGAACAGGCCGCAGATCGTGCCGGCCGCCAGCGGTAGCACCGGGTTTTCGGCGCACAAGGTGAACAGCGCGACCAGCGTCCAATAGACCGCCGCGTTGATCCCCATGCCGATCAGGTTGGCGGCGAGGAACAGGCTCCATTCCCGCAGCGCCGGCAGCCGTCCCTGGCCGCGAAACGTCCACAGCCTGTTCAGCGCCCAGTTGCAGGTCGCGGCGACGAGGAAGGCGGGGATGACGGCGAGGTAATTCCCGATCAGCCCGCGGGTGGCGTACACCACTGCCGTCGTGACCACGAAACCGATCCCCCCCACCACGCCGAAGCGGATGAACTGCATCACCAGGGCGACCCGGTGCGCCGGCAGGGCGCGGGCGAGGATGGCTTCCATGCGCGGGCCTTAGCCAATGCGGGCCGCGAAGGAAAGCGGCGCGCGGACGGCGCGGCGACGGCGGCGAACGCTATATTTGTTCGCGCATAACGACTTGACGGTAAAGGGTTTCGCCCGACCTCCGCCTTGACCGTGTGCCGGCGGGGTGCCAACACTCCGGACAGGCGCGACGGCGCGGACAGGACCGGATTTAAGGGAGAGAACGATGCCCCAGGTGACCCTGACGGTGAACGGGAAGACCGCATCGGTCGAGGTGGAGGGCCGCACGCTTCTGGTGGAAGTGCTGCGTGAGAAACTCGGGCTGACCGGCACCCATGTCGGGTGCGATACCAGCCAGTGCGGCGCGTGCGTGGTGCATGTCGATGGCAAGGCCATCAAGTCCTGCACGACGCTGGCGCTCCAGGTCGATGGCAGCAGTGTGACCACGATCGAGGGTCTGGCGAAGGCCGACGGCACGCTGCACCCGATGCAGGAGATGTTCCGCGAGCATCATGCGCTGCAATGCGGCTTCTGCACGCCCGGCATGGTGATGAGCGCGATCGACATCGTGCAGTCGCATCCGCAGGGCATCACCGAGCACGAGATCCGCGAGGCGCTGGAAGGCAATCTCTGCCGCTGCACCGGCTACCACAACATCGTCAAGGCGATCGCGGCCGCCTGGCCGGTGATGCACGGCAAGGCGCTCGCCGCCGCCGAATAGCCGCCAAAGCAGCAAGCACGCGCGCGGCGCAAATCGCCCGGCGCCGCGCGAAACGGGAGGGGCACCATGAACGCACCATTCGAAGGCATCGGCGCGTCGGTCCGTCGCAAGGAAGACCTGCGCTTCATCTCCGGTCGCGGCCACTACACGGACGACATCAACCGCCCGGGCCAGTTGCACGCCGTGCTTAAGCGCATCGACCGGCCGCACGCGAAG
>JAKBCB010000568.1 GCA_021808185.1 Pseudomonadota bacterium | reverse complement strand
TGTCCCAGAACGTCGTGATGAAGGTCAGCAGGTTGCGGGCATACAGGCTGCTCGCCGCGACCGCGATCCGGCCGGGCCAGTTGCGCCAGCCCAGCACGCGCACGCCGTTGTCGGTGACGATGCTGCTGCCCGGCTGGGTCAGCGCGCAGTTGCCGCCGGCATCGGCGGCGATATCGACCACCACGCTGCCCGCCTTCATGCTGGCCACCATCGGCGCGGTCACGATCACCGGCGCGCGGCGGCCCATCACCAGGGCGGTGCAGATCACAAGGTCGTTCTTGGCGACGGTCGTGGCCATCAGCTCCGCCTGCTTCTGGCGGAACGCATCGCTCATTTCCTTGGCATACGCGCCGGTCTGGCCCTTGGTCTCCTCGTCCTCGACGCCGACGAAGCTGGCGCCGAGCGACTTGATCTCGTCCTTGGCGGCTGGTCGCACGTCCGTCGCGGACACGATGGCGCCGAGCCGGCGGGCGGTCGCGATGGCCTGAAGACCGGCGACACCGGCGCCGATCACGAACACGCGCGCGGGCGGGACGGTGCCGGCGGCGGTCATCATCATGGGGAACCCGCGCTCGAACGCCGCCGCCCCCTCGATCACCGCGCGGTAGCCGGCAAGGTTCGCCTGGCTGGACAGCACGTCCATGCTCTGCGCGCGGGTGATGCGGGGCAGCAATTCCATCGCCACCGCGTCGATGCCGGCCTGCGCCAACGATCCCACCAGATCGGCGTCGGCGAAGGCATTGGCGGTGCAGACCAGCAGCGTGCCGCGCGCGATCAGCGCCCGCTGCTCCGGCAGCGGTGCCTGCACGGCGAACACGATGCCGGCACCCGCCAGCGTGCCAGCAGGGTCGGCGGCAATCTCCGCCCCCGCCGCCTGGAAATCGGCGTCCGAAATGGCGGCACTCAGGCCCGCGCCGGTCTCGACCGCCACGGTCATGCCGAGGGCGATCAGTTTCTTCACCGTATCGGGCGTGGCCGCGACGCGCGTTTCGTAGTCGCGTCGTTCCTTCAGCACCGCAAGGCGCATCAGACTCTTCCTTTCGCGCTGGCTGAGACGGGCACGGCGGCCCGCCGCCCCGGCCGTTGACGGCGGCACCATGCCCGCGCGGGCGGGGCCGGCGCAAGAGGCGTTCCGGGCGGAGCGGTAATGCACCGGCGTTGGTGCGCCGCCCCGCCGTCGCTACACTGGCGGCATGTTGCGCCTCACCGAACTGAAACTTCCGCTCGATCATTCCGAGGACGATCTGCGTGCCGCCGTGCTGCGCCGGCTGGAGATCGACGCCTCCGACCTGACCAGCCTCGGCGTGTTCCGCCGCGGCACCGACGCGCGGCGGCGCTCGGCCGTCAGCCTCGTTTACACGCTGGACGTGGGCGTGCGCGACGAGGCGGGGCTGCTGCGCCGCCGCGCGGCGGACCCGCATCTCGGCCCCGCGCCCGACACCGAGTACCGTTTCGTCGCCCGCGCGCCCGAAACCCTCGCCAGCCGCCCGGTGGTGATCGGCTGCGGCCCGTGCGGACTGCTGGCGGCGCTGCTGCTGGCTCAGATGGGCTTCCGCCCGATCATCCTGGAGCGCGGCAAGGTTGTGCGGGAACGCACGCGCGACACCTGGGGCCTTTGGCGGCGCGGCATCCTGGACCCGGAAAGCAACGTCCAGTTCGGCGAGGGCGGCGCCGGCACCTTCTCCGACGGCAAGCTGTATTCGGGCATCAAGGATTCGTATCACCTTGGCCGCAAGCTGCTGACCGAGTTCGTCCGCGCCGGCGCGCCCGAGGAAATCCTTTACGTCAGCAAGCCGCATATCGGCACGTTCCGCCTTGTCTCGATGGTGGAGAACATTCGCGCCACCATCGAATCCCTCGGCGGCGAATACCGCTTCGGCAGCCATGTCGTGGACATCGACGTGGCAGAGCATCCGCGCCGGGTGCGCGGGGTGGTTCTGGCCAGCGGCGAGGTGATCGCCGCCGAGCACGTCGTGCTCGCCATCGGCCACAGCGCGCGCGATACCTTCGCCATGCTGCATGGCCGCGGCGTCGCGATGGAGGCGAAACCGTTCTCCATCGGCGTGCGCATCGAGCACCCGCAGGCGCTGATCGACCGTGCCCGGTTCGGCAGCTTCGCCGGCCACAAGCTGCTGGGGGCGGCGGACTACAAGCTGGTGCATCACTGTGCCGGCGGGCGCTCGGTGTATTCATTCTGCATGTGCCCCGGCGGGCGCGTCGTCGCCGCGACATCCGAGGTCGGGCAGGTCGTCACCAACGGCATGAGCCAGTATTCGCGCGCCGAGTTCAACGCCAATGCCGGCATGGTCGTCGGCATCTCGCCCGCCGATTATCCCGGCGGCCCGCTCGCCGGCATCGCGTTCCAGCGCGAATGGGAACGGCGCGCGTTTGCCGTCGGCGGCGGGGGGTATGCGGCCCCGGTGCAGCGCGTGGGCGATTTCCTGGCCGGAACCCCGTCCACCGCGCTGGGCAGCATCACGCCCTCGTACAAGCCCGCCGTCACGCCCACCGACCTGTCAGCGACGCTGCCCGATTTCGTGATCGCCGCATTCCGCGAAGCCCTGCCCGCGTTCGGCCGGCAACTGCCGGGGTTCGACATGGCGGACGCGGTGATGACCGGGGTGGAGAC
>JAKBCB010000567.1 GCA_021808185.1 Pseudomonadota bacterium | reverse complement strand
CATCAACGGGGTGGCCGCGGACACCAACGCCAACGGCAACCTGGTCATCACCTGCTACATGCCGTTGCAGGCGGGCGGCCTGGTGCTGGCGAACGTCACCGGCGGCAACGTGCTGGCGGCGCTGGGCCTCAACCCCGGCACCTATCTGCCGCCGACGCCGCCCAAGGCGTTCGCCACCGCCAGCTCCGACCAGACCACGCCGATCTGCCTGACCACCGACCAGATCAGCCTGTCGGCGACCGATGCCGCCGGCACGACGCACGGCCCCTACGTCATCACGCTGAGCGGCGGCGCCGGCACCGGCTGGCCGGCGGACGTGGCGGCCAGCATCAGCGCGGCGCTGACCACGGCCGGCATCCTGTCCAGCGACTTCACCGCGCTGTCCAGCGGCTCGGCCATCGTCGCGGTGCGCTCGGTCGGCATCGGGCTGAGCCAGGGCGTGCAGATCAGGAACACGCAGGGCGGCACGCTGACGCTGGCCGATGCGCACGGCACGCCGCTGGAGACGCTGGGCATCGCCGCCGGCACTTATCAGCCGGGCGGCTACTCGGCCGGGTCGCAGACCGTGTTCATGGCGGCCGAGGATGCCATCGCGCCGGGTGGCCGCGGCATCTTCATCGGCGGCGTGGCGACCGCGACCGATCCCACGACGTGGCCGCACACGCCGATGGAAAGCCGCGGCAGCTTCCTGCACGGCATCCGGCTCGACAAGGCGACCTTCCAGGACAACAACGCGCTGGTGCTGGCACCGGGCCATGCGATCGCCTGGGGCACCAAGGCGCAGGGCCAGTCCACCCTGTCGATCAGCGGCGGCACGCTGGAGTTCGACGGCGCGCCGATCGTCGGCTCGGCCAGCCTGGATGCCGCCTTCGGCTCCGAGGTCGGCGACATGCTGGTGCGCGGCTCCGCCGGCTGGGTGGCGCTGACGCCGGGCGCGCAGGGCGAGTATCTCGGCGCCAACGGGCCGGGCACGCCGCTGGCCTGGGCGACGCCGATCCCGAACCTCGCCCCCGGCACGCTGCTGGCGACCAGCGGCACGGCGGGCATCGCCGGGACCGTCGAACTGACGGCGGTGCTGGATGCCGAGATGGGCAGCACCTATGGCGACGTGCTGTATCGCGGTGCGAGCGGCTGGGTGGTGCTGGCGCCCGGCACCACGGATCAGGTGCTGGCCACCGGCGGCCCCGGCGCCGCGCCGAGCTGGTCGAACCTGTCGCCGCTGCTGGACAACCAGTTCGGCGCGACCGAAGGCGCGATCCTGTATCGCGGCGCCACCGCCTGGGCGGAACTGTCGCCCGGCACGGCGGGCCAGGTGTTGCAGACCGGCGGCATCGGCGCGGTGCCGTCCTGGGTGACGCCGAGTGGCGGCAGCGGCAGCACCCAGTATTACGAGACCTGGATCACCACCGGCACGAGCTGGACGGCGCCGAGCTGGGTGGATGCCAACACCACCGTCAAGATCGAGCTGATCGGCGGCGGCGGCGGCGGCGGCGGGATGAGTACCGGCGCCGATATCGGTTGCGGCGGCGGCGCGGGCGCGCTGTGCATCGTCACCGGCACCAACCTGATCGCTGCCAGCACCGCCTACACCCTCGCGATCGGCGCGGCGGGCAGCGCGGGCGGCGCCGGCACCGCGGGCGGCAATGGCGGTAACACCACCTTTACGATCGGCGCCACCACCTACACCGCCGGCGGGGGCACCGGCGGCACGGTCAACACGGCGGCCGGCACCTATCAGGTGGCCGGCGGCGCCGCGACCAACGGCACGCTGAACATCCCCGGCCAGCCCGGCAACGCGCTGAACACGCAGAACGTGTCCTGCGGCTCGGAAGGCGGCAGCACGCTGTATGGCGTCGGCGGCCTGACGGTGACCGCGGGCGGCACGGGCGGCATCAACGGCAGCGCCGGCCAGGGCTACGGCGCCGGCGGCAGCGGCGGCAAGAGTTCGTCCGGCAGCGCGCAGGGCGGCGGCGCCGGCACGCCGGGGCTGATCCATATCGTGGTGTGCGGCACATGAGCGGCAGCGCGCTGATCCCGGAAAGCGATGCGGCGCGGCTGGCGCGGCTGGAGACGCAGTTCGGCCAGCTCGCCGCCGACATGCGGGAGATGCGCAGCGAACAGCGCCAGCACGCCGACACCATCGCGCGCGCGATCGGCGGCGTGAAGGTGCTGGGGATGCTGGGCGCCGTCGGCGGCCTGCTGACGCTCGGCCGCGCGCTGCTGGGCTGGCTGGCCGCCACACAAGGGGGACGATGATGGGCGTGTTCGAGCAGTGCTTCGCGGTGGTGGTCGGCGAGGAAGGCGGCTACGGCAACGATCCGAAGGATTGGGGCAACTGGACCGGCGGCGCGGTCGGCCAGGGCGAGTGCCGCGGCACCAAATACGGGATCAGCGCCGCGGCGTATCCGGGCGTGGACATCGCCAGCCTCACGCTCGCCGACGCGCAGGCGATCTACCGCCGCGACTATTGGGACCGCATCCGCGGCGACGATCTGCCGCCGCCGGTCGCGTTGGTGGTGTTCGATGCCGCAGTCAACAGCGGCGTCGAGCAGGCCGGCCGGTGGCTGGAGGCGGCATCCGGCGCGCCGGTGGACCAGGGCGTCATCGGCCCCGAGACGCTCGCCGCCGTGCAGGCCG
>JAKBCB010000566.1 GCA_021808185.1 Pseudomonadota bacterium | reverse complement strand
GCCGAGGGAGCCCGCGATCATCTGCACGAACATGTAATGCGCGGCGCTCAGCGGCAGCCACACGCCGTTCGTCGCCTGGAGCCAGAACGCGCCGACGATGGCGACACCGAGCCCGAACGCGATGCGGGGATGCCGGAACAAGCCGCTGCCCTGCACCTGCAACCGCGCCAAGGCGACACCATAGGCAATCGCGTCCAGCCGCAGCACGACGACGTGGAAAATGTCGTGCTCGAAATCCGATGTCGCGGGATGGAACCAGCGCGCGGCGGCGGGGGCCGCCAGAAACACCGCGATTGCCGCCCAGATGCTCCGGCGCGACCGGGTGAACGCGACCGCGCCCAGCAGCGCCACGCTGAACAGCAGATAGAACCATTCCTCGATGGTCAGCGACCAGGAGGCGTTGAACCACTCGTCGCGCGGCATCGGCCAGGCGAGATTCTGTGTCATGGTCGCGAACATCAGCAAGCGGGCCGCGAGCTGCGGCGGCGGCGGCAATGCCAGCGGCAGCACGACCAACCACAGATAGTACAGCGGCAGCGTGCGCATCCAGCGCCGCACCATGAAGATCAGCCAGCCGCGTGGCGTGGGGTCGGTTTCCGCGATGGCGAACAGCAGGCGGCCGATCAGGAAGCCGCTGAGCACGAAGAACAGCTCGACACCCCAGTACGCGCCGATCAGCGCGGATACCGGCGGCTTGCCGCCGAACATGGGCACGAAGATCGCGGTCAGATGCGCCAGCAGCACCAGCGAGCAGGCCAGCAGCCGCGCGGCATCGAGGCCGAAATTGCGGTGGTCCGCATCGGCTCCGGGCCGGATGATGGGGGATTGGCCAAACGTCATAAGGCCCGAACCCAGATGTGCCTCCCGGTGCTGATACCGGCCGGCTGGCTTGCGTGGCAAGATCGGTGGGTCAGTCGCGCCACTCGATCAGGCTCGGGCCGGGCCGGGCGACCGCCGCATGCAGCGCGGGGCCGAGCCCCTCGGCGCTGTCGAGCCGTTCCGCGTGCCAGGAATAGGCCCGCGCGAGCGCCTGGAAATCGGGGGTGAACAGGTCCACGCCGACCGGCGCGATGCCCTTGCCGCGCATGTAGGATTTGATCTCGCCGTAACCGGAATTGTTCAGCAGCACGACGATCACCTTCGCCCCCGCCTCCTCGGCGGAGCCGAGTTCGGCCAGGGTGAATTGCAGCCCGCCGTCGCCCACGAGGCAGATCACCGGCCGGCCGGGCCGCGCCAGGGCGGCACCGATGGCGGCCGGCAGCCCGTAGCCGAGCGCGCCGAACCCGGTCGCGGCGTTGAACCAGGAGCCCGGGCCGGCGGCGGCGAAACCGAGATCGCCCGCGTACACCTGCCGGGTTGAATCACCGACGATGACGGCATCCGGCACCGTCGCGCGCATGGTCTCCAGGAAGGCGATGTCCCGGCGCATCCCCGGCTCCAGCTCGGCAAGCCCCGCCGCCTGGGTGCGCGCCGCCCGCCCGGCGCCATCGTGCCGCGCGGCTGGCCCCTCCAGCCGGTCGGCCAGCAGGCCCAGCGTCGCCGCCGCGTCGCCGATCAGGGCAAGGTCGGGCACGAAGTTGCGCATCGCCTGCTCGGCGTCGATGTCCAGCCGGATCAGCCGGCGCGGCCGGTCCATCTTGCCGGTGGCATAGCCGTCGTAATCCGTCGGCCCCATTTCGGTCCCCGCCGCCAGCACCACGTCGGCCTCCGCCGCGAGCGCGCGCACCGCCCCGAACGAGGGCGAGACCGAGACGCCCAGCGGATGCCCGGGCGGCAGCAGGCCACGTGCGTTGATGGTCATCACCACCGGCGCGTCCAGCCGCTCGGCCAGCCGCCGCAGCGCCGGGGCCGCGCGCGTGGCGCCGCCGCCCGCGAAAATCAGCGGCGCGCGCGCGCCGGCGAGCCAGGATGCGGCGGTGGCGAGCGCCTGCGCCGGCGGCACCGGCCGCGCGATCGCCGGTGGATGCTCGGGCAGCGCCAGCCCCTCGGACGAGGCAACGATCAGGTCCAGCGGGATTTCGATGTGCACCGGGCGCGGCCGCGCGGCGGCGAAGACGGCGAAGGCGCGGGCGATCACCTGCGGCAGTTCGGCCGGGTCGGCGATGGTATGGCTGAACGCGGCAACCGCGCTCGCCATTCGGCGCTGGTCCGACACCTCGTGCAAATGGCCGTCGCCCGAGCCCATCGCCCCACGCGCGTTGACCGCCGAGATCACCAGCATCGGGATCGAATCGGCGTAGGCCTGTCCCATCGCGGTCAATACGTTGGTCAGGCCAGGGCCGGTGATGACGAAGCACACCCCCGGCTTGCCGCTGACGCGCGCGTATCCGTCCGCCATGAAGCCCGCGCCCTGTTCGTGGCGCGGCGTGACGTGGCGGATCGGCCCCGCGCCCAGCCCGCGATACAGTTCCGCCGTGTGCACGCCGGGGATGCCGAAAATCGTGTCCACGCCGTAGCGGGCCAGCAGCTCCACCAGGAAAACGCCGACCGTCCGCATGCAAAACCCCCCGCCCGCGCCGCTGGACGCTACGGGCAGCGGCGGGGCTGTTCAAGGCCGGCGCGCGGTGCAACATGCGCGCCTCGGCGGAGGAACCACACATGGACCAGCTCCCGGCGCTCTCGTACCCGGATGCCAAA
>JAKBCB010000565.1 GCA_021808185.1 Pseudomonadota bacterium | reverse complement strand
GTGATGGCGGCCTGAGGAAGGTGGCGTATCGAGGCGGGTGACGAGCCTGCCAGAACCTCCCGAAGGAGCGATACGCCGTGAAGAAGGATAGCAACGTCATCCCCCTCCGTCAGCCGGAGGAGGTGGACGACCCGCTGACCGCGGTTCTGCGCAGCGGCGCCCGACGGCTGCTGGCGCAGGCGGTGGAAGCGGAAGCCGAGGCGTTCCTGGCCTCGATGCGCGAGCTGCGGCTGCCCGACGGGCGCGAGCGCGTGGTGCGCCACGGTCATGGTCCAGAGCGCCTGGTGCAGACCGGGATCGGGCCGGTGCCGGTGCGGCGGGTGAAGGTCCGCGACCGTGGTGCCGCCTCGGCATCGGAGCGGATCCGCTTCACCTCGGCGCTGCTGCCGCGCTGGGCGCGGCGGACCCGCAGCCTCGATGCCCTGCTGCCGATCCTCTACCTGCGCGGCGTGTCGATGGGCGACTTCCAGGACGCGCTCGCGGCGCTGCTGGGCCCGGCGGCGCCGAACCTGTCGCCGTCGGTGATCGGGCGGCTGCGCGACGCGTGGCAGGCCGACTACGAGCGCTGGCAACGGCGCGACCTGTCCGCCCGGCAGTATGTCTATCTCTGGGCCGACGGCGTCTACCTGCAAGCGCGCATGGAGCCGCAGGCCGAGTGCATGCTGGTGCTGATCGGCGCCACCCCGGAAGGCAGGAAGGAGCTTGTCGGCTTCCAGGTGGGCGTGCGCGAGAGCGCGCAGAGCTGGCGCGAACTGCTGGTGGACGTGAAGGCCCGTGGCCTGACGGTCGCACCGCGGCTGGCTACCGGCGACGGCGGCCTGGGGTTCTGGAAGGCGCTCGAAGAGGTGTTCCCGGCCACGCCTCATCAACGCTGCTGGGTCCATAAGGCCGCCAACGTGCTCGACAAGCTGCCGAAGTCGGTGCAGCCCGCGGCGCGGCAGGACCTGCGCGAGATCTGGCAGGCGCCCGACCGCGCCACCGCCGAGGCGGCGATGGAGACGTTTGCCGGGAAGTATGCGGCGAAATACGCCAAGGCGGTCGCCTGCCTGCTCAAGGATCGGGAGGCGCTGCTGACCTTTTACGACTTTCCCGCCGAGCATTGGGACCACCTGCGCACATCGAACCCGATCGAGAGCGTGTTCGCCACCGTCCGGCTGCGCACGGTGCGGACCAAGGGCGCGCTGTCACAGGACACGGCCCGCCTCATGGTGTTCAAGCTGGTGATGGCCGCGGCGAAGACCTGGCGTCGGCTGAAGGGCGAGAACCAGTTGCCCAAGGTCGTGCGTGGTGTCAGGTTCCGCAACGGCGTCGAGGTCATCGACGCCCCCGCCAAGACCGCCGCCTGATCAGCCCGCTGTCACCCATTTCCCAGCATAGCTCCACACCGGCCACCGGGCTGCCATAGTCTTGATCCAGATCATCGTCGCGCCGTCCCCGGCGGGTCACGCTTGCGCCGAGTTCCCGCTGGCAACTCCCGATCGGTGGCATCGCGACGCTTCCGGCTGGTCTGTCCCCCGTCTTGCCGTGGCGTTCGTACCGGGTTCGTGCCTCCACAACGTCAGAGAAGCCGGTTGGCAGTCCCGCCGCGCCACCGGGGGCGCCGGCGCGATCGGCACGGTCTTGATCACGGAGCGGCCCCATGACCGAGATTCGTCATCGTGGAAAGCTGAAGACAACGTCCCCGCACGGTCGTGCCGGCGTCCTCGTCGCCGGCGACATTGCAGCGATCGTCGCCGGGCGCCATTCGGATCCGTTCGCGATCCTCGGCCCTCATCGGACGGCGAGGGGCGTGCAAGTGCGAGTATTCCTCCCTCGGACGCAGACGGTGACGCTGACGAGCGGCGGCACGCGGCGGATCATGAGGCGGTGCGATCCGGCGGGGTTCTTCGTCGCCATGCTACCGGCGGGCGCCGAGCCGCCCGACTACCAGCTGCACGTAACCACGGCAGAAGGCTTCCAGCTTCACCACGATCCCTACGCTTTCGAGCCGGTGCTCGGTCCGCTCGACGATCATCTCCTGGTCGAGGGCACGCATGAGCACCTCTATGACCGCCTTGGCGCGCATCCGATGCGTCATCAGGGAATCGAAGGCGTCCATTTCGCGGTCTGGGCGCCGAATGCACGGCGGGTCTCCGTAGTCGGCGATTTCAACCGCTGGGACGGGCGCTGCAACCCGATGCGCAAGCGCCATGACAGCGGGGTATGGGAGATCTTCATTCCCGAGCTCCACGCCGGGGCGCTCTACAAATTCGAGCTGCTCGGGCCTGATTTCGGATTGCTGCCGCTGAAGGCGGACCCGTTCGGATTCGCCGCCGAGCGTCGCCCCGCCACCGCCTCGGTGGTGGCGCACACCGACGATTTCGTCTGGACCGACGCCGCCCGTCCCGCGCATAGCGATTGGCACCGCCGACCGGTGACGATCTATGAGGTGCATCTCGGCTCGTGGCAACGCAAGTCCGATGGCGGCTTTGTCAGTTACGATGAGCTCGCGCAGACGCTGATCCCTTATGCTGCCGGGCTCGGCTTCACCCATCTGGAACTGCTGCCGATCACCGAACACCCGCTCGATGCGTCCTGGGGCTATCAGCCGATCGGGCTGTTCGCCCCCACCAGCCGGTTCGGCGATCCGGCCGACTTCG
>JAKBCB010000564.1 GCA_021808185.1 Pseudomonadota bacterium | reverse complement strand
GTCGATCGCGGCGGCGTCCCCATCGGCATCGGCGGAGGCGAAAAGATCGGGCTGATTTGCGACTCGGGTGGCCATGGAAGAAGCGTAGCGTCAGCCGCGCCCGGCGCAACCCATCCGCTGTTGTCCCAGCACCTGTTGTCCCGGCGCGGGACGATGCCGCATGGTGTCGGGCATGGACTCCTGGCGCCACGAAGACCTGCCCGAACTGGCCGCAGCGCTGGCCACCCGCCCCGGGCATGAAGCCGTCCGCACCCAGGTCACGCTTCTGCTGCACCATGTCTTCCGGGTGGACTACCTCGCCTTCGACCACGAGGTGCGGATGCCGGAGGTCCACGGGCGGGCGGACATGCTGTTCGGCGCCACGGTGTTCGAGTTCAAGTCCGACCTGCGGCGCGAAATGGACGACGTGTGCGGGCGTCTGCCCGACTATCTGCGCGCGAGAGAGAAGCAGACCGGGCGGCACTACCTCGGCATCGCCACCGACGGGGCGAGCTTCATCGCCTACGAGCTGCGCGACGACAAGATGCTCGAGATCAGCCGCCATCAGACCCAGCCAGAGCAGCCGGACGCGCTGCTGGCCTGGCTGGAGCCGGCGCTATCCGACCGCGATGCGCTCGACCCCGCGCCGCTGACGGTGCAGCGCATGCTCGGGCGCGACAGTCTGACGTTCCGCCGCGCCCAGGGGATGCTGGAAGCGCTCTGGGCGGGGCTCGCGGCCGACCCCGAGGCACGACTGAAGCGGGACCTGTGGGACCGGCTGCTGGCAGTGGTCTATGGGACCGCGGTCGGCGACGACCGGCTGTTCCTGCAGCACACTTATCTGACGATCGTCGCCAAGACGATCGCGGCGCGCGTGCTCGACCTGCCGGTCGGAGATGCGGCGGCCATCATGTCCGGCCAGGCGCTGGCCGAAGCCGGCATCCAGGGCGCGGTCGAGAGCGACTTCTTCGACTGGGTCCTGCGCGCGCCGGAGGGGCACGACCTGATCCAGCGCGTCGCGCGCCAAGCCGGCCGGTTCCGTCTGCGCGAAGTCCAGGCGGATGTGCTCAAGGCGCTCTACGAGAGTCTGATCGACCCGGCGCAACGGCACGACCTCGGCGAGTACTACACGCCGGACTGGCTGGCCGCGAAGCTGGTCCGCCGGGTGGTGACGTCGCCATTGACGCAGCGCGTGCTCGACCCGGCATGCGGGTCGGGCACGTTCCTGTTCCACGCCCTGCGCCGGCTGCTGGCGGCGGCGCGCGAGGCGGGCTGGCCGGAGGCGCGCGCGCTCGCGGCCTGCGCGGCGCAGGTGCGCGGCATCGACGTGCATCCGGTCGCCATCATCATCGCCCGCGTCACGTGGCTGCTCGCGCTCGGCGAAGCGGTCGGCGCGCGCAGCGGGGTTCTGCATGTGCCGGTATTCCTCGGCGACGCGCTGCAATGGAACGTCCGCCCGCTCGGAGACGCGCAGGACATGGAGGTTCCGGTGCCCGGCGAAGCGCCGCTGCGAGTGCCCGCCGGCTTCGCCGAGGATCAGTCGAAATACGAGGCGGGCCTGCTTGTGCTCGCCGACGGGCTGGACGATCAGGCCACACCCGAGGACGTGCGCCGCGCCCTGCTGCGGATCCCGGGCGTCGGGGCGGCCGACGCGGCGGCGATGACCGCCACCTTCACGCGGGTGCTGTCGCTCTATCACGCCGGCCGCAACCACATCTGGCCCTACGTGCTCCGTAACCTCGTGAGTCCGCTCTGGTTTTCGCGGACCGATCAGCGCGCCGAGGTGCTGATCGGCAACCCGCCCTGGGTCGCCTACCGCCACCTCAGCGCGGAGATGAAGATCAATCTGCGCGACGCCTCCATGGCGATGAACCTGTGGATCGGCGGCCGGCTGGCGACCCAGCAGGACATCGCCGCGCTGTTCTGGGCGCGCGGCGCGGGGCGTTACCTGAAACCGGGCGGGACGATCGGTTTCGTGCTGCCCTACGCGGCCTTGAACCGGCCGGCCTTCGGTGGGATGCGAGCGGGCGATTTCCGGGTGGCGCGGGTCCAGATCGAGGAAGCGTGGAGCTTCGATGAGACCGTGCAACCGCTGTTTCCCGTCCCGGCCGCGGTACTGATCGGCACGCGCCGCACCGGGACCGGCGTTTTGCCCGCCACCGTCACGCGCTACAGCGGCATCCTGCCGCGCCGCGACGCGTCCGAGGCCGAGGCCGACCAGGCCCTCCGCCACACCGCCGCGCCCTGGCCGCCGATCCCGACGCTGGCCGCGGCGTCGCCGTACCGGGCGCGGTTCCGGCAGGGCGCGACGATCGTGCCGCGCCGGTTCTTCTTCGTGGACCGGCTGGACGCCGGGCGCCTGGGCCCGAACCCCGATGCGCCGCGGCTGCGCGGGCGCGAGGGCGGCCAGAGCAAGCCGCCATGGACGCATGTCGCGCCGCCGGAGGGGCCGGTGGAATCGCGCTTCCTGCGCCCGGTGCTGCTGGGCGAGAGCATCGCGCCGTTCCGGCTTCTCCCGGCGCCGCTCTGCGTGGTGCCAATGGAGGGGGGCGCGCTGCTCGACGCCGCCGCGGCACGCGCCGCCGGGGCGCGGCACCTGGCCGCGTGGCTGCGCGACATCGAGGCGAAATGGGCGGAACACGGCACGAAGCGGGTGGACGGGCAGGG
>JAKBCB010000563.1 GCA_021808185.1 Pseudomonadota bacterium | reverse complement strand
CGAAGCCGATGGCCGCACTCCCGGCGAGCGCGTCGAACTGCACGTCGTCGCGCGCGCGCACGCCGACGTCGCCGCCCGCCGTGATGGCCGCGTTCTGGCCGATGTAGGCGGTCGTGCCGACCTGGCGGTAGAGCACCATGTAGCCGGTCGCTGCGCCGCCTTCGGTCGGGGCGGCCCAGGTCACCGCGAGGCTGCCGACGCCGGGCGTCGCGGCCACATTCGCCACCGCGCCAGGGGCCACGGTCCCGCCGGGAGTGTTGGCGATCGCCGTCCATGCGATCGTCGCCTCCGGGATGACCGAGGCCACCGCCGCGTCGATATCGGTGTCGGTGACCAGCCCCGCGACCATGCTCATGTCGGCGTATTCGACCGCGCCAATGCCATACCCGCCGAGGCCGCCGCCCCAGCCATCCACGCCGGCAATGCCGGCCTGCGACCCCCGGTAGGCGGTGACGAAGAACTGGAACGGCAGCAGCAAGCTTCCCCAGCCGCCCGCCGCGCCGTAGCCCACGCCGCCCGCCGCGTAGCCGCCGGTGTCGGCCGGGCGCCGCGGTTCGAACACCGCCGGGGTCTTGCCGGTCAGGTTGGTCAGAACCTCGATCACCGCGGCGCGGGTGGCGCGCGCGCGAAACAGCTCGCGTCGGATCCGCGCGCGGAACGCATCGTCGCCCTCGGCCGGCCGTCGCGGCAACGCGGCGCCGAAGAAGTCGGCGGCGATCAGATCGAGCCAGAACCCGCTCGCGGTGGCGATCCGGGTCTGCTGCACCAGGTAGGACCACAGGGCATAGACCGGGGACCAGATGGCGCCGAAGCCGGCCAGCACGGCGTCGAGGATCGGCGTGTCGTCGCCGAACCAAGGAGGCAGCACCGCCTTGATGCGGCCGGCCATGTCCTGTTGATCGCCAGTCGCCACGTCAGTTCACGACCACGGTGCCGGCCTTGATGACCTGGGTCAGCGTCGCCGGAATGTCCGCAGTGGCGCCGTTCAGGGTGATAGTGCTCACGTTCACGATCGACGCATCGACCGCATAGGCGATCTGCGCGATGCGGGTCAGCGGCAGCGGAGCGCCGATCGGCAGCTTGTCGATATAGGCGACGATCGCCTGCTGGACCGGGGCGAGCAGCGCAGGCTTGTTGCCGGCCGTGGAAACCGTGATCGCCAGCGTGACGTTCACCACCAGGTCAGTCGGTCCCTGCACGGTGAAGGTGCTACCGATCGGCCGCACCGCCTCGATCGCCGCGCTGATGGCGGCAAGCAGGGTGGACGGCGGAGCGCCCGACCCGTCATCGACCGTCGCCACGAAATTGCCCATCTGCGCGGCGCCGTTCGGCAGCACGTTTTCCTGGATCGTCCAGGTGAGACCCTGCTGCACGTTCTGGACCGCGTTGGCGATGGCGAGGGGCGTCGCGCGCGAGCGGGTCTGGATGAAGTTGGCGAAGCGCGCGCGCAGCGCGGCGTCTGTCTCGGCGTCGAGGCCGTTGGCGAGCGGCGCGGCGTTCGTCACCGTGTCGATCCCCGGCATGGCGGTGGCGAGCAGCGAGATCGCTCCGACCTGCACGTTGCCGGCGCTGCCGGCCGTCAGCGCGGCCACCGGAACGGTGCCGGAGGCGGCGTCGGCCGGAATCAGGTAGCCGTTCTGCGCCGCGTTCCACAGCGCGTTCGTGGTGTCGGTGGTCACCTGGAACGTCTGGCTTCCGTCCGC
Source organism: Pseudomonadota bacterium (assembly GCA_021808185.1). Taxonomy (GTDB): domain Bacteria; phylum Pseudomonadota; class Alphaproteobacteria; order Acetobacterales; family Acetobacteraceae; genus CAJCJG01. The sequence continues at coordinate 948 of JAKBCB010000563.1, read as the reverse complement.
CGTCTTGACCTGGGCGCCGACCGGCGCAAGGGCGGAGCTCGTCGCGGTGAAGCGGGCCAGTGTGACCAGCCCGGTGGCAGCCATTGCCGGCAGGCGGGCCAGCGTGAAATCCGCCATCCAGCTATCGAGCGCCGGGCCGGCGCTGGTGGCCGCCCGCGTGGTCTGCATCACCTGGAAGATCAGCCATTGCAGCCACAGCGCGATCGAGGCGTTGGCCTCGGCGAGCGCACGCAGTACCGATCCCACCGTGAAGTCGAGCAACGCCGCGGCGGAGGACTGCGCCGCCGCAGCGAACCGCTGCACCAGCGCCGTGAAGGTCAGCAGCGAGAGCATCGGCTAGGGCTCCGTGATCGGCACGGAAAGGACGTGCTGAGTGCCGGTGGCCGCGTCGGCAAACCGGACGTGAGCGAACACCGTTCCATCCGGCCCGGCCGCGACAGAGACGGTGGGCGTAGGCACCGGAGCCACCGCCGCTTCTTGCAGCAGTTGGGCGCGCACCACCCCGGCGATCGACGCGGCGCGGGCGGGCTGGCCCACGAAGGCGGGAAGGCCGCCCCCATAGGCCAGGTTCCAGATGTAATCGCCTGGATTGGTCAGCAGCCGACGCAACACCCGCTGCACCGTCAGGTCCGGGGTGTCGGCCGCGGCGAGGTCACCGGTCGGGCCGAGAGAGAGATCGCCGCCCCAGGTCTGCGCGATATCGGTCATCACGGCACCTGCGGCGTCGGCGGGCTGGTGGTGCCCCCGCGGCTGTCGGTGTGGGTGTGCTCGTCGTAGGCCGTTCGCAGCGCGCCAACCGTGCCGTGCGCGCCGCCCTGATCGGAGATGTTGCCGGACGCGAGGATGCTTCCCGTCGTCGTGACGTTGCCGGTGATCGCCACGTTCCCGCTGATCGCCAGCGTGCCGTTGTTGGCGAAGGTCGCCGTCGTGCCGCTCGGGTCGGAGATC
>JAKBCB010000036.1 GCA_021808185.1 Pseudomonadota bacterium | reverse complement strand
TGCCGGTGACCACGACCCGCCGCATGCTGCTATCCTTATCTATTCATGGCCAAGAGTGTCGGCGGGCGGCGCCGTTGCGCCGCCGCGCCGGTCATCCGGCCATGCCTCGCAGGTCTGTCGCGCCCTGGACATCGCACGCAAGACGCGTGGCTCAGGCCGCCTTCTGCTTCTCGATGTAGTCCACCGCGTCGCGCACGGTGCTGATCTTCTCGGCCGCGTCCTCGGGGATCTCCACGCCGAACGCTTCCTCGAACGCCATGACCAGCTCGACCGTGTCGAGGCTGTCCGCGCCGAGATCGTCGATGAAGGACGCCTCCGGCGTCACCTTGGCTTCCTCGACGCCGAGATGTTCGACGACGATCTTCTTCACCTTGTCGGCGATCTCACTCATGGAAATACCTGCTCCTGCCTGCCTGTCCTGGTTCAACGTCTCGTCCACCGACGCCATGTCCGCGCGCGCCGCGCGGCGCGGACGCACCCGACGCCGCGCATCCCCGGACGAGGCGGGGCGGCGATTAGCACGGTTTTGTCACATGGCCAACCCGCGCGCCTTGTGGCGCGCCCTATAGCATCGCCATGCCGCCATTCACATGCAGCGTGGCTCCCGTCACCCACGCGGCCTCGTCGCTGGCCAGATACACCACGGCGGCGGCGATGTCCGCCGGCTGGCCGAGGCGCCCGAGCGGGATCGATTCGGTCAGTTTCGTGCGCTGTGCCTCGGGCAGCACCTCCGTCATCGCGGTCTGCACGAAGCCGGGGGCCACAAGATTCACCGTAATGCCACGGCTGCCGACTTCCTGCGCCAGCGCCTTGGTCATGCCGACCAGCCCGGCCTTGGCCGCCGCGTAGTTGGCCTGCCCGGCGTTGCCGGTGGCGCCGACCACCGAGCCGATGGAAATGATCCGCCCGGCGCGCCGGCGCAGCATCCCCTTCAACGCGGCGCGGGCAAGGCGGAACGGTGCCGACAGATCGACATCCAGCACCGTCTGCCAGTCCTCGTCCTTCATCCGCAGCGCCAGCATGTCGCGGGTCAGCCCCGCGTTGTTGACCAGGATCGACAGCGGCCCCGCCGCCGCCTCGGCCGCGGCCACCAGCCCCTCGGTCGCCGCCGTGTCGCGCAGGTCGGCGGGGCAGACATGCACCCGCTCGCCCAATTCGCCCGCCAGCGCCTCCAGCGCCTCGCGCCGCGTGCCGGACAGCGCCACGGCCGCGCCCCGCGCATGCAGCGCGCGCGCAATCGCCGCGCCGATCCCGCCGGAAGCCCCCGTCACCAGCGCCGATTTGCCATCCAGCCGGAACATCGCGTTTCTCTACAAGGTCTTGAGAATGTGTTCGATTTCGGCGGGCGAGCCGACCGAGGCCGCCGCCGCGTCCGGCGCGATCCGGCGCACGAGGCCGGCCAGCACCTTGCCCGCGCCGAGTTCGACGAAGCTGTCCACCCCAAGCCCGACCATCGCCTGCACGCTCTCGCGCCAGCGCACCGTGGCCGTCACCTGCGCCACGAGCAAGCGGGCGATCTCGGCCGGGTCCATGACTTTTGCCGCCGTGACGTTGGCGATCAGCGCCACGCGCGGCCCGACGGGCGGGGCGTTTTCCAGCGCCTCGGCCATCGCGTCCGCCGCCGGCGCCATCAGCGCGCAATGGAAGGGCGCCGAGACCGGCAGCAGCATCGCCCGCTTCACGCCCTTGGTACGGGCGATCTCGATCGCCCGCTCCACCGCGGCCTTCGCGCCGGAGATCACCACCTGACCGCCGCCATTGTCGTTGGCCGGCTCGATCACCGCGCGCTTGCCGTCCGGCCCTTCGGCGGCGGCGGCGCAAATCTCCTGGGCCAGCGCCAGTTCCGCGCCCAGCAGCGCGGCCATCGCGCCCTCACCGGCCGGCACCGCCTTCTGCATCGCCTGCCCGCGCAGCCGCAGCAGCGAGGCCGCCCGCGCGACCGAGAAGCTGCCGGCGGCGGCCAGCGCCGAATATTCGCCCAGCGAATGCCCCGCGACCACGACCGCCTTGTCGGCGAGCGAAAAATTGCCCTCGCGCTCCAACACCCGCAGCACCGCGAGCGAATGCGCCATCAGCGCCGGCTGGGTGTTCTCGGTCAGGGTCAGTTCCTCGGCCGGCCCCTCGAACATCAGCTTGGACAGCTTCTGTTTCAGGGTGTCGTCCACCTCCTGAAACACCTCGCGGGCAGCCGCGAACGCGGCGGCGAGGTCGCGGCCCATGCCGACGGCCTGGCTGCCCTGGCCGGGAAACACGAAGGCATGTACGGACATGGGGCGGAGTGTCCCGTAATGGGGAGGTCGCGGAATCGTGCGGCGGGTTAGCCTCCGCCATCCGGGGTGTCAAGCAAACGCCCGGCGGGCCTCACCCCTCGCGCACCTCCGCCACCATCGCCCCGGTGATGCGCGCCAGCGCCTCCGCCTCCGTGCGGAAAATGTGGTGCGGCGAGCCGGCGGCGGCGAAAATCGGGTGCAGCGCCAGCAGATCGCGGTCGAACACCAGCAGCGGCGGCAACAGGTGGCCAACCGGCGAGACGCCGCCGATGGCAAAGCCGGTCTGCGCGCGGACCCATTCGGCATCGGCCCGCTTCAGCGTCACCCCCAGCACGGCGGCCACCTTGCCCGCGTCCACCCGGTTGACGCCGGAGGCGATCACCAGCGCCGCGCGCTCGCCATGCGCGCCGCGCGCGCGAAAGACGATGGATTTGGCGATCTGCGCGACGGTGCAGCCGATCGCCGCCGCCGCGTCGGCGGCGGTGCGGGTGCCCTCGGGAAACGCGGAAATCGTGTCCTCGTGCCCGGCGGCCAGCAGCGCCGCGCGCACCCGCTCGACGGAGTTTTTCTCGGCCATGGCGCCCCCGACCCCCTATATGCGGGGCGATGGAACCCCTTGCCCTCTATATCCACTGGCCGTTCTGCCTCGCCAAGTGCCCGTATTGCGACTTCAACTCGCATGTGCGCGAGCGCATCGACCAGCCCCGCTTCGCCGCCGCCCTGCGCGCCGAACTGGCGTGGGAGGCCGAGCGCCTCGGCCGCCGCCCGCTCGCCTCGATCTTCTTCGGCGGCGGCACGCCGAGCCTGATGGCGCCGGAGACGGTCTTCGGCATCATCGACGACGCCGCGCGGCTGTTCGCGCCGCTGCCCGACATCGAAATCACGCTGGAGGCGAACCCGACCAGCATCGAGGCCGACCGTCTCGCCGCCTTCCGCCAGGCCGGGGTGAACCGGGTGTCCATCGGCGTGCAAAGCCTGCGCGCCGACGCGCTCACCATGCTCGGCCGGGCACATTCGGCCGATGAGGCGGTCGCGGCGCTGGAACTCGGGAAGAAGGTGTTCCCGCGCGTGTCGTTCGACCTGATCTACGCCCGCCCCGGCCAGACCGAGGCGGAATGGCGCGCCGAACTGCGGCAGGCGCTGGCACTCGCGGCCGATCATCTGTCGCTGTACCAGCTCACCATCGAACCCGGCACCGGCTTCGCCACCCGCCACGCGCGCGGCGAGATCGTGCTGCCGGACGACGAGACGGCGGCGGCGCTCTACGACGCCACGGCCGAGGTGGCGGCGCAATTCGGGCTGCTGCCGTACGAGGTCTCCAACTACGCGCAACCGGGCGCCGAAAGCCGCCACAACCTCGCGTACTGGCGGTATGGCGACTATGCCGGCATCGGGCCGGGGGCGCATGGCCGGGTCAGCCTCGGCGGGCAGTTGCTCGCCACGCGCCGCCATCGCGCGCCGGAACCCTGGGCCGAGCGGGTCGAGCGGGCCGGGCACGGCACCACCGAGGAAACCCCGGTCACGGCCGAGGAGCGCGCGCGCGAAATGCTGCTGATGGGGCTGCGGCTGGCCGAGGGGATCGACGAAGCCCGCTTCCGTGCCCGCACGGGAATGTCCCTTGCCGACGCCACCGAGCCGGACGTGCTCGCGCGGGCCGTGGCCGAGGATTATCTGGTCCGCGCCGATGGCCGCCTGCGCGCGACGAATGAGGGGCGCAAGCGGCTCGACGCGCTGCTGGCGGCACTGGTCGCGTAAGCTATTCCAGGAACAGCGGAATCAGCGACAGCACCAGCAGCCCCGCCATCGCCACGTTGAACCGCCGCACCGCGCGCTCCGTACGCAGCGCCCGTGCCGCACCGGCGCCGATCCCGGTCCACAGGGCGACGAAGACCACCGTCGTGACCACGAAAACCGCTTCCAGCACGCCGGCTTGCAGCCAGAAGCCCGGCCCGGTCGCGGTGATATACGTCACCACCGTGCCCGCCGCCGCGACCCATGCCTTCGGGTTCACCCACTGGAACAGCGCCGCCTGCACGAAGGTCATCGGCCGCCCGCGCCGCGCCGCCGTCGCGCGCCCCTGGTCCACGGCCACCGCCGGGTCGGCGGTCGCGATGTGCCAGGCCAGCCACAGCATGTAGGCCGCACCGATCCAGCGCAGCGCCTCGTGCAGCCACGGCCACGTCCGCAGCGGCTCGGCGGCGCCGATGGCGACCAGCGCCAGCATCACCGGAAAGCCCACGGAGATCCCCAGGATGTGCGGCACCGTCGGTCGGAACCCGAACGTGGCGCCGGAGGCCGCGACCATCACGTTGTTCGGCCCCGGTGTCGCCGCCATCGCCGTCGCGAAGGCCAGCACGGGCAGCAGCCAGTTGGCGATGTCCACGGTCATGCCCGCCTGATAGCAGAGCGGGCCGCCCGCCGCACCGGGCGGCTTCGTTGCGTCCACGGCTTGCTCCGGCCGCCGCGTTCTGGCAGCAAACGGCGGCGGCCAGCGGAGACGAGACCTTGCCAGCCAACGATGCCGTCGAAGCACCCGCGCCCGTCTGGGTCAGCCGGCAACTGGCCGTGGTGGTGCCGACCCTGAACGAGAGCGCCAATGTCCCGGTGCTGGTGGCCCGGCTGCACGAGGTGCTGCGCGGCATCGAGTGGGAGGTCGTCTTCGTCGATGACGATTCGCGCGACGGCACCGCGGATGTCGCGCGACGCATCGCGCAGTCCGATCCGCGCGTGCGCTGCCTGCAACGCATCGGCCGGCGCGGCCTGTCCTCGGCCTGCATCGAGGGGATTCTCGCCACCTCCGCCCCGGTCGTGGCGGTCATGGACGCCGATTTGCAGCACGACGAATCCTTGCTGCCGGACATGTTCGCAGCACTCGCGGACGGCAGCCTCGACATCGTCGTCGGCAGCCGCCACGTGCCTGGCGGCAGCGTCGGCGAATGGGACGAAAAGCGTGCCGCGATCAGCAATTTCGCCACCCGCCTCAGCCGGCTGATCGTGCGCGCCGACATCGCCGACCCGATGAGCGGCTTCTTCATGCTGCGGCGGGAGGCGTTCGACGCCGCCGTGCGCAACCTGTCCGGCCAGGGGTTCAAGATCCTGCTCGACCTGTTCGCCTCCAGCCCGCGCCCGCCACGCTTCCGTGAACTGCCGTTCACCTTCCGCACGCGCCAGTTCGGGCAGAGCAAGCTCGATTCGATGGTCGCCTGGGAATACCTGATGCTGATCGCCGACAAGCTGATCGGCCATATCATCCCGGTACGCTTCGTGCTGTTCGCCCTCATCGGCGGCGTCGGCGTGGGCGTGAACCTGATCGTGCTGGATCTGGCCCTCAGCCTCGGCCTGCGCTTCGCCCCGGCGGAGACCGTCGCGACGCTCGCCGCGATGGTGAGCAATTTCATGCTCAACAACCAACTGACCTATCGCGACCGACGCCTGAAGGGCTGGCGCCTCGTGCGCGGGCTGGTGACGTTCAGCGTCGGATGCAGCATCGGCGCGGTGGCGAATATCGGCATCGCGGCGCAGATCTTCGGCGAAGGGCAAAGCTGGTGGCTGGCGGGATTGGCCGGCGCGCTGATCGGCGCGGTGTGGAACTACGCCATCGCCTCCACCTACACCTGGGGGCGGGCGAAGTAGCGGCGCGATCTGTTCCGTTTGCCGGACGCTCCCACCATGCTACGTTGCGCTGCGTTGCTGTCGCATCGGGAGGGTTGCAATGCCGGTTCCCTGCGTGCCCGACAACGAGATCGCGCAAAAGATCATCGCCAGCTGCGAGGCGCATTTCGCGGCCAACGCGGCTGACTGCAACCAGTTCCTCAAGGCCGCGCTGGCGGACTTCCTGGCCGCCGGCTACCTCGACGGTCTGAACGCCGATGGCATCGTCGGGAAGCTGCAAGACCCGACCGAAGCCTGGACCACGTCGCGGGCGATCCCGACCGCCATCGCGATGGCCAAGAACGGACATGTGGTGATCGCGGGGATGACCTCCGCCGCGCTGGGGCAGCGGCATGGCCATGTGGCGGTCGTCGTCGGGTGCGACGGGCAGATGTCCGGCACGACCGTCGTACCGCTCGGCTACGCGGGTGCCTTGGGCAACCCCGCGGCGGAACTGTGCGGCGGGCGCCTGTCCGGGACGTTCGAGGCCGCCTTGGTCCGCGCCGGACGGATCGACTACTACTTCAAGCCGCCGGACCGGACGCCGGTCTGATCGCCGGAAACACCTCGAACCGCCCGTCCGCGACACGCGCCCGCCCCGGCGGCGTCTCGGCGCAGCCGGGCACCACCAGGATCGGCGGCGCGGGCCAGCCCATTTCGCGCGCAACGAGGCAGGCGACCACCAGGATCGCGTCAGGCCGGCCCAGCACGATCGCCGCCGGCGCGCGGCCGGCGCGGATCAGTTCCAGCAGCACCGCGGATGAGGACGAGGAGCCGACCGGCTCCGGCACCACCAGGATTTTCCCGGTCACGATCTCGCCCACCTGCGGGTGGCGCGCGTTGATGATCGCGCCTGTCTCCCACGAGACGCCGCCCCAGAAACTCAGCGGGGCGGCGAGCACCAGCACCTCGCCCTCGGCGGTGCCATCGAACAGCACCGTCATTGCCAGCCCGCCTCGTCGCGCACCAGCCGGCCTGCGACGGCACTTTCCACGCAGTCCGCGAGGCTGCCGAACAGCACGCCGTAGCCGGTGTTGCCCGGCGCGTAGAACGCGAATTTTCCCGAATTCGTCATCAGCACCCCCCCGCCCGCCGGCAGGATCGGCGTGACCACGACGCAGGTATCCACAATCGGCACCACGCCCGCCTCGCTCAGCGGGGCAAGCCGTCCCTCGCGTTCCAGCCGGCCCAACACATGGCGGCTGGTGTTGAGATAGATCGGCACCCGCACCCGCCGCCCGGCCAGCAGGCGCAGCAGGTCGGCCACCTCGCCGGCGGAAAAATGCGGGCTGCCGACCGCGACCGCATCCACCGCATCGCCGGTCGCGGTGGACAGCAGACTCCGCGCCTCCCGCACCGCCTCCGGCGTCAGCGCGATCCGGGTGTGCGGCTCGGCCAGGATCGCGGCGGCATCCGGCGCCTCCGGCGTCGCACCCGCGATGTGGAACAGCGCGACCGCGCCGGTGGAGGCGGCGGCAGCCCCCAGCGCCTTCAGCCGGTCCTCGCTGGCGTGCGCGGCGATCCCGTCGATCACCGCGACCGCTTCGCCCACCGTGCGGCCGAGCCACGCGCCCAGCACCGGCCAGAACGCTTCCTTGCCCTTCAACGCCTCCGAAATCCCGGACGTGTCCACCAGCACGCTCGCCCGCCGGTTCTCCGGCAGGTGCAGCCCGTAGCGCGGCGCCCGCCCGGCGATGGCGCACGCGATGTCGAGGAAGTCGCCGTAGCGGTTGGTGCGCGCGCCAAGGACGGAATTGCAGAACACCACGGCGTTGGATTCGCCCCACGCCACGTCGCTGCCCAACGCCGGCCGGTGCCCCGCCTGATATGGCGCGCAGGTCCAGGTGGTGCGGCAGCCGAGCGCCTCGTAGGCGCGCATCAGCCGCAACGCCATCTCCCGCCGCGCGCCCGCCAGCCGCACATTGCCCGGCCGCAGCAGATCGAGCGCGCCCACGTTCAGCGTCGCCGGCACCCGCGCGCGGGCACCCTTGGCGACCAGGAACTCGGCGAACTCGGTGCCGGAATCGCCATGATACAGGCAGCCGTCGATATGCGCCGAGGCCACCGGCACCAGCCGGTCCGCCCCCAGCAGCCGGCCGGACTCGGCCACCAGCCGCAGCGCCACCGCAGCCCCCTCGCCATCCCGCCCGGCGGCGATGGCGCTCTCCTCGTCGGTCAGGTTCACCATACCCCGCTCTCGATCAACCAGCGTTCCAGTTCGTCCGGGTCCACCCACATATCCCGCCCGGCATGGGCCACGCGCAGTTCGCGCGGCAGGTTCGGGTCGTTGAACGCGGGCGAGGCGGACTCGGCGTCGCGCGCCACGAGGGTCGCGTAGTTCAGCTCCAGCACGTCCTTCAGCATCGCATATGCCCAGGTGCCGTAGTGCGGATGGAACACTTCCAGCACATGCGTCCCCGGCGCGCACCACAGGATGTTGGTCAGCCCCGCCCCGTGCGGCGAGATGACATGCGTCGCGTCGCGGAAGGTGGCGATCTGCTCCTCGAAGCTCAGATCGCCCGGCACGATCACTTCGAAGCCGAGCGGTTCCAGCAGGTCGGCCAGTTGTGCCTCGTTGCGGATGCGCCGGAACGGCGAGTCCCGCCGCGAGATCAGCAGCCGGCGCGGGGGGCGGCGGGGGGCGAGGTCGAACGGCGCGCGCACCGCGCGCAGCGCCCACTCCGCCCCCCAATGCGCCGGGTGGCACACTTTGTGGCAGTTGGAACTGACCCATAGCCGCCCCACGCGCAGCCGCGTCCGCCGCGTCACCGGCAGGTAGCTCCGCACGCCCATCCGCGCCGCGGTGACGCGCTGGAACGCGTCGCGCAGTTCGGGGCCGATCACGGTCGCGGTGGCCACGTCCACCCCGGCGCGGCGGTAAAGCTCCAGCCTGGTGATGTGGTCGAGCAGGAAATGGCACAGGTTCGGACCGGGCCAGAGATCGCTGATGAGCACCGCCTCCTCGGTATCCACCGGTTCGGGCGGGTTCGGCCCGTCCGCCTCGGCCATCATCCGCCGGCGCAACAGCGGCGGGAAGCAACGCACCGAAAGGTCGGTATGCGGCGCGCCGTCCGGCCCGAACACCGCGACCCCGCCGGACTCGATCCACACCTCGGCGTCGTGCAGTTCGGCTATGCCGATCGGGTCGCGGCGCATCGGGCCTTGCATGTCGTGCAGGCACAGCGGCACGCCCGCCCCGAAGTCGCGCCACGGGCGCGGCGGCCTGTCCTCCGGCGCAATCAACGCATGGTCGCGCCGCCCGGCGGCATGGGGCGAGAGGAACAAAGGGCCGGCCTCGGCGCGCAACGCCGCCAGCTCCTCCGCCGGCAGCAGCGGCAGCTCCGGACACAGCGACAGCCGGCGCAGGCACAGCTCGGCGGCGTCGCGCGCTCGCCCGGTGACGCGGAAATGCCGTAGCAACACCCGGAACGGCATGTCCGAAGCAGGGTCGAACGGCTCCATCTGGATCGCGAGCGCCGCGAGCAGCGCGGCCGCATCGTCGCGGCCCACCTTGGCGTACACCTGCGCCATGCGGTGATAGACCCAGAATTCCGTCATCGGCGGCACGCGCGGCCAGACCGCCTCGAACAGCGCGACGCTGGGCAGCCGCCCCGCCTCGGTGTCCAGCGCCTCCAGCGCCAGCAGCAATAGCGCCCCCGGCTCGGGGTGGGCGGCGATGGTCTCGATCCGTGCGGCGATCTCCGGGCTCGGCGGCGGCGGGGCGGGGAGCGCGGCTTGCAGGGCGTGCAGCGCGGCCAGCGCCGGCCCGTGGCCCGGCCGCAACTGCACCGCAAGCCCCGCCAGCAGCAGCGCCACGCCCGGATCCCCGGCGCGCCCGTACAGCCGGCTTGCCACCAGCGGCACCTCGTCGTCCGCGAACATCGGCAGCCGGTAATGGATGCTTTCGAACAGCGCGACACCGAGCGCCGCCGAACCCGCGTCCGCCGCCGCGTCCAGCGCCTGGAGCCGCGCCAGCAGGCGCGCGGGCGGGCGCGGGTCCGCCACCGTGTCCGCCACCAGCGCCACGAGCCGGTCGGGGGCGTCTGTCTCGGGCGGCGCGGCGGTCGCGGAGGACATGGCGGGCGGCGGCTTCCCGTTCGGGGCAGGCCGATGCGGGATGGCAACGGCGGACCCCGGTTCTACCGGCGCGCGGCGGCGGCGCCAAGTTCGGGCCACGCGGGCTTGCCTGTCCGCCACCCATCGGCTGACCTGTGGCGGCGCGGGCGTGGGAGACGGCGGATGCGACTGGTTCGGGATGGCGGCGTGGTCTGGGGCCTGGGCATGTATGCCAGCGGCTCGACCTGGGCGTTCAACGCGATGCTCAAGCTGGCCGAGGCGATGGCGCCGGACCTGCCGCGCGCCAGCCGCTTCGTCGCCCGCGAGGCCGATGTCGGCGACCTCGCGCACGGGGGCGCGCTGATCTTCGTGAAGTCGCACGAGACCGACGCCGCCGCCGAGGCCAGGCTGTCCGCCGCCGCGAACCTGATCGTGGTCTCGATCCGCGACCCGCTGGACGTGGTGGCCTCCGGGCTCGAACACCAGCACTGGGATTTCGCGAAAGCGCTGGATCTGGCGGAGAAATCCGCCCGCCAATGCGCCCGCCACCAGACCGACGCGCGCGCCCTGCGGCTGCGCTACGAAACCGGCTTCGTGGACGACAAGGCGACGCTCGACCGGCTGGCGGACCGCATGGGCGGCCTGCTACGGACCACCGAGCGCACCCGCATCTTCGCCGCGACACGGCGGCGCGAGGTGGAACGCTTCATCGCCGAGCTGCCCCGCCAGCCCGGCGTGCTGGTACACCGCCCGACCGGCGACATGCTGGACCCGACCACGCACTGGCACACCCACCACGCCGGCCGCAGCGGCGAGGTCGGCCGCTGGAAGCGCACGCTGACAGCCGAGCAGGTGCGCGAGATCGAGGCGCGGCTCGGCGACTGGATGGCGGCGAATTTCTATCCGCTCGGCCGGGCCGGCGCGGCCGTCACGCCGCCCGCGTAGGCGCGCGCGTCCGCAGATACGCGGCCACCGGCCCGGTCAGCGTAAGCCCGGCGACCTCGTCGAGCGGCACCAGCCGCGCGCCCACGATCTCGCGGTTGTCCAGACACAACGCCGGTAGCTCCCGCAGGCTAAGCACAAAAAAATGCACGCGGTCGGGCCGCCCGTCCCAGATGCCGCTGGCCTCGCCCGCCGGTTCCAACACCCGCGCGAGGATGCCGGTTTCCTCCGCCAGTTCCCGCCGGGCCGCCGCCTCCGGCGTCTCGCCGCGCCCCACGCCGCCGCCCGGAAAATTCCATGCTCGCCGGTATGAGGAACGCAGCAACAGCAGCGCCGGCCCGACATGCACCGCGACCAGCGCCCCCTCATGCGGCCGCCGCCGCAGCCGCCACCAGAGCTTGGCAAGCGGAAACCCAACGCGGTACGCCGTTCGCCAGCCCAGATCGCGCAACGATCGCCGCGGCGGCGGCGCGATTTCGCTCAGTGCGCTTCCGCCCAGTTGCGGCCCCGTCCCGTCTCCACCACCAGCGGCACGGACAGCGTCGCCGCCGCCTCCATCACCTCGCGCGCGACGGTGCAAACCGTATCGGCCTCGGCCTCCGGCGCTTCGAACAGCAATTCGTCGTGCACCTGCAAAAGCATCTTTGCCCGCAAGCCAGCGGCGGCGAGGGCGGCCGGCAGCTTCACCATCGCGCGTTTGATGATGTCCGCCGCCCCCCCCTGCAACGGCGCGTTGATGGCCTGCCGCTCGGCATAGCCGCGCCGCGCCGGGTTCTTGTCGCCGATGCCCGGAATCCAGCAGCGCCGGCCGAGCGGGCTGAGCACGAATCCGTTGACGCGGGCTTCCTCCTTCGTCCGCTCCATGTAGGTGCGGATGCCGGGATAGCGGGTGAAATAGGCGTCGATATAGGCGCGCGCCTCGCCCGGCCCGATCTGCAACTGCCGCGCGAGGCCGAAGGCGCTGATGCCGTAGATGATGCCGAAATTGATCGCCTTCGCCCGCCGCCGCGTCATCGGGTCCATGCCGGCCATCGGCACGCCGAACACCTCGCTCGCGGTGCGCGCATGGATGTCCTCGCCGGCGGCGAAGCTCGCCTTCAGCGCCGGGATGTCGGCGACATGCGCGAGCAGCCGCAGTTCGATCTGCGAATAGTCCGCGCTGACCAGCAGATGTCCCGGCTCGGCGATGAAGGCGCGGCGGATGCGGCTGCCTTCCTCGGTGCGGATCGGGATGTTCTGCAAGTTCGGATCGGTCGAGGACAGCCGCCCGGTGCTGGCGATGGCCATCGCGAAGCTCGTGTGCACGCGATGGGTGTGCGGATTGATCTCCTCGACCAGCGCATCGGCGTAGGTCGATTTCAGCTTCGCGAGCTGGCGCCATTCCAGCACCCGCGCCGGCAGGTCGTGGCCCTGCTCGGCAAGCTGCTGGAGGACGGACGCATCGGTGCCCCAGGCGCCGGTTTTCATCCGCTTGCCGCCGGGCAGCCCCATCTTGTCGAACAGCACTTCCCCGAGTTGCATGGGAGAGGCGACGTTGAACGCGCCGCCGGCCAGCCTGTGGATGTCCTCCTCCATCACCGCCATGCGGGAGGCGAAGTCCTTCGACATCGCGCGCAGATCGGCCGCGTCCACCTTCACGCCTTCCGCTTCCATGTCGAGCAGCACATAGGACAGTCGGCGGTCGATCTGTTCGTACAGCGCGAGCGAATGCGCCGCCCGCAGCCGTGGCCGCAGCGCCTGCCACAGCCGCAGCGTCACGTCCGCATCCTCGGCGGCATAGGCGGTGGCGCGGTCCAGCGGCACCTGGCCGAACGGAACCCGCGCTTTTCCCGTGCCGGTCACGGAATCGTAGCTGATCGGCGTGTGGCCGAGATGCAGGATGGAAAGTTCGTCCATCCCGTGCCCATGCGCGCCGGCCTCGTGCGCGAACGAGATCAGCATGGAATCGTCCACGGGGGCCGCCACCGGCGCCCCGGCGCGGCGGAAGATCGCCAGATCGAACTTGGCGTTGTGGAACACCTTCAGCACCGACGGATCGGCCAGCAGCGGCGCCAGGGCCGCGATGGCATCGTCCGGCGCGATCTGGGTCGCGATCACGTTTTCCAGCGTGCCCTCGTGCCGCAGCGGCACGTAGCAGGCGCGGCCGGGGGCGGTCGCCAGCGACAGGCCCACGATGCCGGCGCGCTGGGCGTCCAGTCCGTCGGTCTCGGTATCGACCGCGACCACGCCCGCCGCCGTCGCCTCGGCCACCCAGGCGCGCAGCGCCTCCAGCGTGGTCACGCACTCGTACGGGCCGAACGGCACCGAGCCTTCCGCCGCGCTCTCGGCCACTGGCGGCGGCGCGGACACGCCCGGCCCGGCCGCCGCCGGCGCGTCCAGGCCCAGCCGGGACAGCGTGGAGCGGAAGCCCTGCGCCAGCAGCCACGCCGCCAGATGCGCCCGGTCCGGCTCGCGCGCCAGCAACTCGGGCAGCGGGGCGGGCAGCGGCACGTCCTCGCGCAGTTCCACCAGCTTGCGCGAAATCCGCGCGGCCTCGGCATGCTCGATCAGCGCGTCACGCCGCTTGGAGGGTTTCATCGCGGGCGCCGCCGCCAGCACCGCCTCCAGGTCGCCGAACTCGCCGATCAACTGCGCCGCCGTCTTGGGGCCGATGCCGGGCACGCCGGGGACGTTGTCCACCGAATCGCCCATCAGCGCCTGCGCCTCGACCAGCTTGTCCGGCGGGACGCCGAATTTCTCCATGACCTCGGCCGGCCCGATCGGCTTCTGCTTGATCGGGTCCCACATGCCGATGCCGGGCCGGATCAGTTGCATCAGATCCTTGTCGGAGGAAAAAATCGTGGCCTTGCCGCCGCCCTCGACCACCGCGCGCGCGTAGGAGGCGATCAGGTCGTCGGCCTCCCAGTCCGCCAGCTCGATGGCTGGCACGCCGAGTGCCGCCGTCGCCTCGCGCACCAGGGCGAATTGCGGGCGCAGTTCCTCCGGCGGCTCGGGCCGCTGCGCCTTGTAGGGTTCGTACAGCCGGTTGCGGAACGTGTGCCGCCCGGCGTCGAAGATCACCGCGACATGGGTGCCGACATGGTCCTTCAGCAGGCGCGCCAGCATGTTGGTGAAGCCGAACACGGCGTTCACCGGCACCCCGTCCGGCCGCGTCATCGGCGGCAGGGCGTGGAACGCGCGGAAAATGTAGCCCGATCCGTCGATCAGGATCAGGTGCAAGGGCGCGCCCGCGTCAGTGCCCGGAATCGTGGCCGGCCCCCGCGTTGAGCACGTACAGGCGCGAGCAGTACGGGCACATCACGTCGTGTTCGACGATGCGCAGGAACACCCGCGGGTGGCCGAGCGCGCCGTCCCCGCCGTCGCAGGCGACCACGCGGTCGTCCACGTGGATG
>JAKBCB010000035.1 GCA_021808185.1 Pseudomonadota bacterium | reverse complement strand
GAGCATCCCGGGATTCCGCCCCGGCAAGGTGCCGACGGCCGTGGTCAAGCAGCGCTATGGCGGCGCCGTCGCCGCCGAGGTGCTGGAGGAAAGCGTCAACGCCGCGACCCAGCAGGTGCTGGACGAGCGCGGCCTGCGCTCCGCCGGGCAGCCGAAGGTGGAGCTGGTGTCCGCCTTCGGGGACGCGCGCGACCTGGAATTCACCGTCGAGCTGGAATTGCTGCCCGAGATCGCGCTGCCCGACTTCGCCAGCATCGAGCTGGAGCGGCTGAAGGCCGAGCCGGCGGCAGAGGTGATCGACAAGGCGCTGGAAGAAATCGCCCGCCGCCAGCGCAAGCTGGAGGATGTCGAGGAGGTGCGCCCGGCCGCGACGGGCGAGGTGCTGACCGTCGATTTCGTCGGCAAGGTCGATGGCGAGGCGTTCCAGGGCGGCTCGGCGACGGATGTCGATGTCGAGGTGGGCGGCGGCGGCTTCATCCCCGGCTTCACCGAGCAGATCGAGGGGCTGGCCCCCGGCGAGAGCCGGCAGATCGCGGTGACCTTCCCCGAGGAGTACGGCGCGAAGGAACTGGCCGGCAAGGCCGCCACGTTCGACATCACCGCCAAGAAGCTCAAGCGCAGCGTGCTGCCGCCGATCGACGAGTCGCTGGCCGAGACGCTCGGCTTCGAGGGTGGGCTGGCCGAGGTAAAGCAGGCGATCAGCGGGCAGGTGCAGCGCGAATACGACAATCTGTCCCGGCTTCGCATCAAGCGCTCGCTGCTCGACGCGCTGGCCGACCGCGCCAGCTTCCCGGTGCCGCAGGGCATGGTGGAGGCCGAATTCGGCCAGATCTGGCAGCGGCTGGAGGCCGACCGCAAGGAAGGCAAGCTGGACGACGACGACAAGGGCAAGGACGACGAGACGCTGAAGGCCGAATACCGCGCCATCGCCGAGCGGCGGGTGCGGCTGGGGCTGCTGCTGTCGGAGATCGGGCGGACCAACTCCATCACCGTGACCAACGACGAGCTGACACGGGCGATGCGGGCCGAGGCCGGGCGCTACCCGGGCCAGGAGCGGCAGGTGCTGGAGTTCTTCCGCAAGAACCCGCAGGCGATGGACAATCTGCGCGGGCCGATCTTCGAGGAGAAGGTGATCGACTTCGTGCTCGAACTGACCCGCGTGACCGACCGGGTGGTGACGCCCGAGGAACTGGCGCAGGAGCCGGAGGTGCCGGCCGCGATCTCCGGCGCCGCCCCGGTTGCCGAGGCGCCGGCCGGTCAGACGGCGGGGGATGCGGGCTGACGCTGGAATGCCGCTGGGCCGCCCCAATGTTAAGGGACGGCAAGTGGCTTCGGCCGTATGGTACGGCCGGCAGGTGAGAAGGTTGAGAGTATGAGGGATCGCGACCCGCTCGAAGTGTACGGCAACGCGCTGGTGCCGATGGTGGTCGAGCAGTCGGCCCGTGGCGAGCGCGCGTACGACATCTATTCGCGACTGCTCAAGGAGCGGATCATCTTCCTGACCGGGCCGGTGTACGATCAGGTCAGCGCGCTGATCTGCGCGCAGCTGCTGTTCCTGGAAAGCGAGAATCCGGCCAAGGACATCGCCTTCTACATCAACAGCCCGGGCGGCGTGGTCTCGGCCGGGCTCGCGATCTACGACACGATGCAGTATATCCGCAGCCCGGTGAGCACCGTCTGCATCGGCCAGGCCGCCTCGATGGGCAGCCTGCTGCTGTGCGCCGGCGCCAAGGGCAAGCGGTTCGCGCTGCCCAATGCCCGGGTGATGGTCCACCAGCCCTCCGGCGGCGCGCAGGGGCAGGCGGCGGATATCGAGATCCAGGCGCGCGAGATCCTGCATCTGCGCAACCGGCTGAACGAGATCTACGTCACCCACACCGGCCAGGCCATCGACGCGATCGAGCGCAAGCTGGAGCGCGACAGCTACATGTCGGCCGAGGAAGCCCGCGATTTCGGACTGGTGGACGAGGTGGTGGTCTCCCGGCCGATCCCTGGCGAGCCCGACCTCAAGGCGTGAGGCGCGCCGCGCCGGCCCGGGGTGCGCGCGTGGCGGGGTTCGCCGGCGTTGCAAACCCCAGGTGACGCCCTCATGTCACAATCGAGCGGTGGCCTGCGGCGGCGTGCCGTCTGACCTTGGCGTGGTTCTTGTCCCCCCGTGCGCGCGGGGGCTAGACTTCCCGACGTGTGTCCCCGGCGACCCGGGGCAGGAGTGCTCATGAGCAAGTCCGGCGACTCGAAGAACACCCTTTATTGCTCGTTCTGCGGCAAGTCGCAGCACGAGGTCCGCAAGCTGATCGCCGGTCCGACCGTGTTCATCTGCGATGAATGCGTCGAACTCTGCATGGACATCATCCGCGAGGAACACAAGACGCATCTTGTGAAGTCGCGCGATGGCGTGCCGACGCCGAAGGAGATCTGCAAGGTCCTCGACGATTACGTGATCGGCCAGAGCCACGCCAAGAAAGTGCTCAGCGTGGCGGTGCACAACCACTACAAGCGGCTGGCGCACGGGGCGAAGAACAACGACGTCGAGATCGCCAAGTCGAACATCATGCTGGTCGGCCCCACCGGCTCCGGCAAGACGCTGCTGGCGCAGACGCTGGCCCGCATCCTCGACGTGCCGTTCACCATGGCGGACGCGACCACGCTGACCGAAGCCGGTTACGTGGGCGAGGACGTGGAGAATATCATTCTCAAACTGCTCCAATCGGCGGATTACAACGTCGAGCGGGCGCAGCGCGGGATCGTCTATATCGATGAAGTCGATAAGATCAGCCGCAAATCCGACAATCCTTCGATAACCCGCGACGTGAGCGGCGAGGGTGTGCAGCAGGCGCTGCTGAAGATCATGGAGGGCACCGTTGCCTCCGTGCCGCCGCAGGGCGGGCGCAAGCATCCGCAGCAGGAGTTTTTGCAGGTCGATACGACCAACATCCTGTTCATCTGCGGCGGCGCCTTCGCCGGGCTGGAGAAGATCATCTCCGCGCGCGGCAAGGGCTCCGGCATCGGCTTCGGCTCGGAAGTGCGCAGCCCGGACGAGCGGCGCACGGGCGCCATCCTGCGGGAGGTGGAGCCCGAGGATTTGCTGCGCTTCGGCCTGATCCCCGAATTCATCGGCCGTCTGCCGGTGGTGGCGACGCTGGAGGATCTGGACGAGCAGGCGCTGATGGAGATCCTGACCAAGCCGAAGAACGCGCTGGTGAAGCAGTACGGCCGGCTGTTCGAGATGGAGGGGGTGAAGCTGAGCTTCACGGACGAGGCCCTCGTCTCCGTCTCCAAGCGGGCGATCGCGCGCAAGACCGGCGCGCGCGGGCTGCGCTCCATCATGGAGCAGATCCTGCTCTCGACGATGTTCGATCTGCCCAGCCTCGACGGTGTCGAGGAAGTGGTGATCAACCGCGAGGTGGCGGAAAACAGGGCGGCGCCGTTGTACCTGTATGGGAAGGAGCGCGCCGAGAGCAGCGCGTGAGCGCGGGCAGGGCACGGCGCCATCACCCCGGCGGCGCTGACCCGATATGCAAGGTCTTGCGGCACCGCCGGGGGGTGCCGATATCCGGACAGGTCCAGTGCGGATTGCCAAACCGCCAGGGCTGACGCTCTCCGTGCCGCTGTCGGGCGGGGACGTGGCGACTGTCCAGAAGGAGGTCACTGATGACTGAGTCCGACAAGCCCTCGGGCGAGGGCCGTCCCGCCAACTCCAAACGCGAAACCAAGGCCGAGCGCGAGACCCTGCCGGCCCCGGTGGCCGGCGACCTGCTGCCGGTCCTGCCGCTGCGCGATATCGTCGTCTTCCCGCACATGATCGTGCCGCTGTTCGTCGGGCGCGAAAAAAGCGTCCGCGCGCTCGAGGCGGTGATGAAGGACGACAAGCAGATCCTGCTGGTCGCCCAGAAGAACGCCGCCCAGGACGATCCCTCGCAGGATGACATCTACCGCGTCGGCACCGTCTCGACGATCCTGCAACTGCTGAAACTGCCCGACGGCACGGTGAAGGTGCTGGTCGAGGGCGGCCGGCGCGCGGCCATCGCCGGGTTCAAGGAGACCGAGGCGTATTTCGAGGCCTTCGTCGAGCCGCTACCGGACCGGGACGGCGACGCCAAGGAGCTGGAGGCGCTCGGCCGCACGGTGATCGGGCAGTTCGAGCAGTACATCAAGCTCAACAAGAAGATCGCCCCCGAAGTGCTGGTGTCGCTGAACCAGATCGAGGAGCCGAGCAAGCTCGCCGACACGGTGGCGGCGCATCTGAACCTGAAGATCGCCGAAAAGCAGGAGTTGCTGGAAACCCCGCGCGTCAGCGAACGGCTGGAGCGGGTGTTCGGACACATGGAGTCCGAAATCGGCGTCATGCAGGTGGAAAAGCGCATCCGCAACCGCGTGAAGCGGCAGATGGAGAAGACGCAGCGCGAGTACTACCTGAACGAGCAGCTCAAGGCGATCCAGAAGGAGCTTGGCGAGGGCGAGGACGGCAAGGACGAGACCGCCGAGCTGGAAGCCAAGATCAAGAAGACCCGCTTCTCGAAGGAGGCGCGCGAGAAGGCCATGGCCGAGCTGAAGAAGCTCAAGACCATGAGCCCGATGAGCGCCGAGGCGACGGTGGTGCGCAACTACCTCGATTGGATGCTCAGCATCCCCTGGAAGAAGCGCAGCAAGGTGAAGAACGACGTCGTGGAGGCCGAGAAGGTGCTCAACGACGACCATTACGGCATGGACAAGGTCAAGGAACGCATCCTCGAGTACCTGGCCGTGCAGTCGCGCTCGACCAAGATGCGCGGGCCGATCCTGTGCCTGGTGGGCCCGCCCGGCGTGGGCAAGACCTCGCTCGGCAAGTCCATCGCCAAGGCGACGGGGCGCAATTTCGTGCGTATGTCGCTGGGCGGCGTGCGCGACGAAGCCGAGGTGCGCGGGCACCGGCGCACGTATATCGGCTCGATGCCCGGAAAAGTGATCCAGGGCATGAAGAAGGCGAAAACCTCCAACCCGCTGTTCCTGCTCGACGAGATCGACAAGCTGGGGGCGGACTGGCGCGGCGACCCGTCGTCGGCGCTGCTCGAGGTGCTGGACCCGGAGCAGAACGCCACGTTCAACGATCACTACCTGGAGGTGGATTACGACCTCTCAGACGTAATGTTCGTGACCACGGCGAACAGCCTGCGCATGCCGGGGCCGTTGATGGACCGCATGGAGATCATCCGCATCCCCGGCTACACCGAGGATGAGAAGGTGGAGATCGCCAAGCGCCACCTGATCGCCAAGCAGGGCGAAGCGCACAGCCTCAAGCCCGACGAGTGGTCGCTGAGCGACGACGCGCTGCGCGACCTGATCCGCTACTACACGCGCGAGGCCGGCGTGCGGAACCTCGAGCGCGAGATCGCCAACCTCGCCCGCAAGGCGGTGAAGGAGATCGTCACCAAGAAGGCGAAGAAGGTCGCGATCACGCGCAAGAACGTGGAAAAATACGCGGGTATCCGCAAATTCCACTACGGCGAGACCGAGAGCGAGGACATGGTGGGCGTCGTCACCGGCCTCGCCTGGACCGAGGTGGGCGGGGAGATCCTGACCATCGAGAGCGTGATGCTGCCGGGCAAGGGCGCCACCAAGATCACCGGCAAGCTTGGCGACGTCATGCAGGAGAGCGTGTCGGCGGCGCTGAGCTACGTGCGCAGCCGCTCGATCAGCTTCGGCATCAAGCCGACGCTGTTCGAGAAGCGGGACATCCATGTCCACGTCCCGGAAGGGGCGACGCCGAAGGACGGGCCTTCGGCCGGCATCGCGATGGCGACCAGCATGGTCAGCGTGCTGACCGGCATCCCGGTGCGCCGCGACGTGGCCATGACGGGCGAGATCACGCTGCGGGGACGGGTTCTGCCGATCGGCGGCTTGAAGGAGAAGCTGCTGGCGGCGCTGCGGGCCGGGATCACGACGGTGTTCATCCCGAAGGAGAACGAGAAGGACCTCGCGGACATCCCGGAGACGGTGAAGAAGAACCTGAAGATCGTGCCGGTGGCGCATGTCGATGAGGTGATCGCCCAGGCGCTGGCCCGAAAGCCGGAGCCGATCGAGTGGGTGGAGCCGCCGGAAACGCCGGTGACACCGACCGGAGATGCCACCACACCGGCCTCGTTACCGCACTGACGTGGCCTGCTAACACCGAGACCGGACCGCGGGGGCGTCGTTCCCCGCGGTTTTTCTTGCAACCCACCTTCGCTGCCGGCGCAGAGCGACCACACCGGAGCGTGATGATGGCGGAAAACCGGCGGCTCTCGTTGACGTGCCGGAAAACCCGCCTTTAGTGTCGGCGCGAGTGCGCGCGGCCGAGTCGGCCGGACGCCAGCTGCGCCAGCCAACTCCAGAGGGGATAATATTACCGTGAACAAAAACGATCTGATCTCGGCCGTTGCGGACCAGACCGATCTGCCCAAGGCGAAGACCGCCGAGGTGGTGGATGCGGTGTTTGCCGCCATCGAGGCGGCGCTGAAGCGTAAGGAGGAGGTTCGCCTGGTCGGCTTCGGCAGCTTCGCCACCGCCACCCGCAAGGCCTCCACCGGCCGCAATCCGCGCACCGGCGCGGAGATCAAGATCGAGGCATCGACCTCCGTCCGCTTCAAGCCGGGCAAGGCGCTGAAAGACGCGGTGAACTGAGCAACGCCTGCAACCGGCCCGGAGCGCGGGCACGCGGTCCGGGTCGTTGGGGGCGGTTAGCTCAGCGGTAGAGCATCTCGTTTACACCGAGAGGGTCGGCGGTTCGAAACCGTCACCGCCCACCAATCGGCCGCGGCGAAGACCGGCGGGAAAAGGCGATCCTGCGATTTTGCCGGTTGACCCGGTTCAAGCCCCGGTCTAAACGCCGAGCCCTGCCGCTGCGGGTGTAGCTCAGTTGGTTAGAGCGTCGGCCTGTCACGCCGAAGGTCGCGGGTTCGAGCCCCGTCACTCGCGCCAGCAGCGGCAGTTTCCTTCCTTCGATCACTTCTCTTCCGGTATGGGCGCGAAAGCGCGAAATGCCGTTCTGTCCCCCTATGGCAGACGGCGCGGGTTGCGGCTAATGTCCGGCCGCGCTGCGGTGCGGCAAAACGGGGCCGCGTCGGCGGCCGCGACGGCAGGAAAGGAACTGGGCTCATGGCGCCGGTGTTCGCCAACTATTTCCCCATTCTCGTGTTCCTTGTCATCGCCGGCGTTATCTGCCTCGCCATGGTCGCGGCCTCGCTGGTCGCGGCCAAGCAGAAGCCCTATCCGGAGAAGCTGTCGGCCTACGAATGCGGGTTCGAGGCGTTCGACGACGCGCGCCGTCGGTTCGATGTGCGCTTCTATCTCGTCTCGATCCTGTTCATCATCTTCGACCTTGAAGTCGCCTTCCTGTTCCCGTGGGCGGTCAGCCTGTCCGCTATCGGCGTGTTCGGCTTCCTGTCGATGCTGGGGTTCCTCGGCGTGTTGACGGTGGGGTTCGTGTACGAGTGGAACAAGGGCGCCCTGGATTGGGAGTGACGCAGCCATGAGTGCCGCCACGCAAACCACCCCGATTGCCTGGAACCGCGATGCGCTCGCGCCCGGCGACGCGCAGGACGCGGTCATCAAGGGCATCACCGGCGAGATCGAGGGCAAGGGCTTCGTTGTTGCCCAGCTCGACAAGCTGGTGAACTGGGCCCGCACCGGCAGCCTGTGGCCGATGACGTTCGGGCTGGCGTGTTGCGCGGTGGAGATGATCCACGCCTACATGCCGCGCTACGATCTGGACCGCATGGGCATCATTCCGCGCGCCTCGCCACGGCAGAGCGATGTGATGATCGTCGCCGGCACGCTGACCAACAAAATGGCCCCGGCGCTGCGCAAGGTGTACGACCAGATGCCGGAGCCGCGCTGGGTGATCAGCATGGGAAGCTGCGCCAACGGCGGCGGCTACTACCATTATTCCTATTCGGTGGTGCGCGGCTGCGACCGCGTGGTGCCGGTGGACGTGTATGTCCCCGGCTGCCCGCCGACGGCGGAGGCGCTGGTGTACGGCATCCTGCAATTACAGAAAAAGATTCGCCGGACCGGGACGATTCTCCGTGGCTGAGGACGCGATCGAGGCCGGCGCCGCGCCGGCGACTCTGGCCGACCAGCTTGCCACCATCCCTGGCGTGCTGAGTGTGACGGTTGAGAATGGGGAGGTCGTCGCGCACGCCCGTGCCGATGCCATCCTGACCATCGTCACCACGCTGCGCGACGATCCGCGCTTTGCATTCGAACAGTTGATCGATCTGTGCGGCGTCGATTGGCCGGAACGCGCCGAGCGGTTCGACGTGGTGTACAACCTGCTCTCGGTGTCGCTGAACCAGCGCGTGCGCGTGATCGTGACCACGGACGAGACCACGCCGGTGGCCTCCGTGCACGGCGTCTGGCCGGTGGCGACATGGTGGGAGCGCGAGGCCTGGGATCTGTTCGGCATCGCCTTCTCCGGCCAGCCGGATCTTCGGCGCATCCTGACCGATTACGGTTTCGAGGGGCACCCGCTGCGCAAGGATTTTCCTCTCACCGGCTACGTGGAAGTCCGGTACGACGAGGACCGCAAGCAGGTGGTGTACGAGCCGGTGCGGCTGACGCAGGATTTCCGTAGCTTCGACTTCCTCTCGCCATGGGAGGCGATCACCACGCTGCCCGGCGACGAGAAGGCGCAAGCCGCCCGCAAGGAGGGCAAGCCGTGAGCGAAACCGCCGTCACCGCGCCGGAGACCAAGATCGTCGAGATCGACAGCCACGCGATCAATTTCGGACCGCAGCACCCGGCCGCGCATGGCGTGCTGCGGCTGATCCTGGAGATGGACGGCGAGGTCGTCGAGCGCGCCGACCCGCATATCGGCCTGCTGCATCGCGGCACCGAGAAGCTGATCGAATACAAGACGTATATCCAGGCGGTGCCGTATTTCGACCGCCTCGATTACGTCAGCCCGATGGCGCAGGAACACGCCTTCGTGCTCGCCACCGAGAAGCTGCTCGGCATCGAGGTGCCGGAGCGCGGCAAATGGGTGCGCACGCTGTTCAGCGAAATCACCCGCGTCCTCAACCACCTGCTCAATCTGACCACCTACGCGCTGGATTGCGGGGCGATCACACCGAGCCTGTGGGGGTTCGAGGAGCGCGAGAAGCTGATGGAGTTCTATGAAGCCGCGTCGGGCGCGCGGCTGCATTCGAACTACTTCCGCCCCGGCGGCGTGGCGAAGGATCTGCCGGCGGGCATGGAAGCCAGAATCGCCGAATGGGCCGACGGCTTTCCGAAGTTCATCGACGACCTGGAAACGCTGCTGACCGAGAACCGCATCTGGAAGCAGCGCACCGTCGATATCGGCATCATGAGCGCCGAGGACGCGTTGGCCTGGGGGTTCACCGGCCCGTGTCTGCGCGCCAGCGGCGTGCCGTGGGATTTGCGCAAGGCGCAGCCATACGAGATGTACGAGCATGTGCAGTTCGATGTCGCCATCGGGCGCAATGGCGATTGCTACGACCGCTATCTGATGCGCATCGCCGAGATGCGCGAGAGCGTGAAGATCATCAAGCAGTGCCTGGCGGCGATGAAGCCGGGCCCGGTGAAGGTGCAGGACCGCAAGTTCACGCCGCCGAAGCGGAGCGAGATGAAGCACTCGATGGAAGCGCTGATCCATCACTTCAAGCTGTACACCGAAGGCTTCCACGTGCCAGCCGGCGCCACCTACACCGCCGTGGAGTCGCCGAAGGGCGAATTCGGCGTGTATCTGGTGGCCGACGGCACCAATCGCCCGTATCGCTGCAAGATCCGCGCGACCGGCTTCGCGCATCTGCAAGCGATCGAGACGATGTCCAGGCGGCATATGCTGGCGGACGCGGTGGCGATCATCGGATCGCTCGACATCGTGTTCGGCGAGATCGACAGGTAGAACATGGCCGACGCACACGCCGACGGGGACGACCTGACGCAGCCGACGCATTTCGCGTTCGATGCGCAGAGCGAGGCGGAGATCCCCGGTATTCTCGCGAAATATCCGCCCGCACGGCAGGCCAGCGCGGTGATCCCGCTGCTTTACGTCGTGCAGAAGCAGATGCAACGCACCACCGCCAGCCGCTGGGTGCCGCGCGCGGCGATGGATGTGGTGGCGGCGCGGCTGGGCATGGCGCCGATCCGTGTTTACGAAGTGGCGACGTTCTACTTCATGTTCAACACCCGCCCGGTGGGGAAGTTCCACCTGCAACTCTGCACCACCACGCCATGCTGGCTGCGTGGCTCGGACGAGGTGGTGGCGGCCTGCAAAAAGGCCACCGGCATCACCCAGTTCGGCGAGACGAGCGCCGACGGGATGTTCACCATGACCGAGGTCGAGTGCGTCGGCGCCTGCGTCAACGCACCGATCCTGCAAGTGAACGACGATTTCTACGAGGACATGGACGCGGCGCTGACGCTGGAACTGATCGAGGCGCTGCGGCGCAGCGAGATCCCGGCACCCGGCTCGATGATCGGCCGGCAGACCTCGGCGCCGGTCGGCGGGCCGACGACGCTGCTCGACTCAACTCCGGCGGAGTGATCCGATGCTGAGCGACAAGGACCGGATCTTTACCAACCTGTACGGCCTGCACGACTGGGGCCTGGCCGGCGCGCGCGCGCGCGGCGACTGGGACGGCACGGCCGAGATTCTGGCGCGCGGGCCGGACGCGATCGTCGAGGAGATGAAGGCGAGCGGGTTGCGCGGGCGCGGCGGCGCCGGCTTCCCGACCGGCATGAAATGGTCCTTCATGCCCAAGCAGGAGAGCGAGCGGCCGCACTACCTCGTGGTCAACGCGGACGAAAGCGAGCCCGGTACCTGCAAGGACCGCGACATCCTGCGCCACGATCCGCACAAGCTGGTGGAAGGCTGCCTGATCGCCTCGTTCGCCATGCGGGCGCATGCCTGCTACATCTATGTCCGCGGCGAGTTCTACAACGAGGCGCGGCATCTTCAGGCGGCCATCGACCAGGCGTACGAGGCCGGACTGATCGGCAAGAATGCCTGCGGCTCCGGCTGGGATTTCGACCTGTACCTGCATCGCGGCGCCGGCGCCTATATCTGCGGCGAGGAAACCGCGCTGCTGGAGAGCCTGGAAGGCAAGAAGGGCATGCCGCGGCTGAAGCCGCCGTTCCCTGCCGCCGTCGGGCTGTATGGGTGCCCGACCACGGTGAACAACGTGGAGAGCATCGCCGTCGCGCCGACGATCCTGCGCCGGGGTGCCGCGTGGTTCTCCGCGCTCGGGCGGCCGAAAAATGCCGGGACCAAGCTGTTCTGCATCTCGGGCCACGTGAACAAGCCGTGCAATGTCGAGGAGGAACTCGGCATTCCGCTGCGCGAACTGATCGACACCTATGCGGGCGGCGTGCGTGGCGGCTGGGATAATCTGCTCGCGGTGATCCCGGGCGGCGCGTCGGTTCCGGTCCTGCCGAAGTCGATCTGCGACACGGTGCTGATGGATTTCGATTCGCTGCGCGACGTGCGCAGCGGGCTCGGCACGGCGGCCGTGATCGTGATGGACAAGTCCACCGACATCATCAAGGCCATTGCCCGGCTCAGCCAGTTCTACAAGCACGAGAGCTGCGGCCAGTGTACGCCGTGCCGCGAGGGCACCGGCTGGATGATGCGGGTGATGAACCGCCTCGTGCAGGGGCGCGCCGAACCGGATGAGATCGACACGCTGGAGCAGGTGACCCGGCAGGTGGAAGGGCACACGATCTGCGCCCTCGGCGATGCCGCCGCGTGGCCGATCCAGGGCCTGATCCGGCATTTCCGCCCGGTGATCGAGGAGCGGATCGCGCAATACAAGTCCGGGCGCGTTGCCCGGCCCATGCCGCTCGCGGCGGAGTAGAGCGATGGCGAAAGTCACCGTTGACGGCATCGTCGTCGAGGTTCCCAACGGCTCCAACGTGTTGCAGGCGTGCGAGGCGGCGGGCAAGGAAATCCCGCGCTTCTGCTACCACGAGCGACTTTCGGTCGCCGGCAACTGCCGCATGTGCCTTGTCGAGATCGAGAAGGCGCCGCCGAAGCCATTCGCGTCCTGCGCCTACCCGGTGGCGGACGGCATGGTCGTGCACACCGACAGCCCGATGGTGCGCAAGGCGCGGCGCGGGGTGATGGAATTCCTGCTCATCAACCATCCGCTCGATTGCCCGATCTGCGACCAGGGCGGCGAGTGCGATTTGCAGGATCAGGCGGTCGGCTACGGCGGCGACAGCTCGCGCTATACCGAGAACAAGCGCGCGGTGAAGGACAAGAATCTCGGCCCGCTGGTCAAGACCGTGATGACGCGCTGCATCCAGTGCACGCGCTGCATCCGCTTCGCCACCGAGATCGCGGGCGTGCCGGAACTGGGTGCCACCGCGCGCGGCGAATCGATGGAGGTGGGTACCTACGTCGAGAAGGCGCTGACGTCGGAACTCTCGGGCAACCTGATCGACATTTGCCCGGTCGGCGCGCTGACCTCGAAGCCGTATGCGTTCGTGGCGCGGCCGTGGGAGTTGAAGAAGACCGACGGCATCGACGCGCTGGACGCGGTGGGTGCCAATATCCGCATCGACAGCCGTGGCCCGGAAGTGCTGCGCATCCTGCCGCGCCTGAACGAGGACGTGAACGAGGAGTGGCTGGGCGACAAGTCGCGCTTCTCCGTCGATGGGCTGAAGCGGCGGCGGCTCGATGCGTGCTGGGTGCGGCGTGACGGCAAGCTGCACAAGGCGACGTGGCTGGAAGCGTTCGACGCCATCGCCGGCAAGCTGCACGGGCTGGACGGCTCGCGCATCGGCGCGGTCGCCGGCAACCTGGCCGATGCCGAGAGCATGCTGGCGCTGAAGGAGCTGTTTTCCGCGCTCGGCTCCGAGAATTTGGATTGCCGGCAGGATGGTGCGGCGACCGACGTGTCCAGGCGGGATTTCTACACGTTCAACACCTCGATTGCCGGCATCGAGGACGCGGACGCGCTGCTGCTGATCGGCAGCAACCCGCGCCATGAGGCACCGCTGATCAACGCCCGCATCCGCAAGCGCACACAGGCGGGCAAGTTCCCCGTGGGCGCCATCGGCCCGGCGGCGGAGTTGACCTATCCGGTCGAGTGGCTGGGCGATGCGCCGTCGGTGCTGGCGGCGTTGCTCGACGGCTCGCACCCGTTCGCCAAAGTGCTGGCGGCGGCGAAGAAGCCGATGATCGTGCTTGGCCAGGGCGCGCTGGCGCGGCCGGACGGACTCTCGGTGCTCGCGGCGGCGTGGAAGCTGGCCGGGGTCGTGGGCGCCCTGCTGCCGGACTGGCATGGCTTCAACGTGCTGCACACGGCGGCCGCGCGCGTGGGTGCGCTGGACCTGCACTTCCTGCCCGGCCCGAACGGCAAGCCGCTGCCCGCGATGCTGGGCGGTGGCGTCGATCTGCTGTGGCTGCTCGGGGCCGACGAGTTCGATACCACGAAGATCGGGGCCAACACCTTCGTCGTCTATCAGGGCCACCACGGCGACGCGGGGGCCGCGCGGGCCGACGTGATCCTGCCGGGCGCTGCCTACACGGAAAAGAACGGCACCTACGTGAACACCGAAGGGCGCGTGCAGCGCAGCCTGCTCGCGGTGTATCCGCCGGGCGAGGCGCGCGAAGACTGGAAGATTTTGCGCGCGTTCAGCGAGCGTGTCGGCAAGACGCTCCCCTACGACACCATCGAGGCGCTGCGCGCGCGGCTGGAGCAGGTGAACCCGGTGTTCGCCCGCATCGACATTCTGCCGCGTTTCGGCATCTCCGATACCACCGGGCCTTCGGGCGATCCGGCCGGGCTGGGTGCGGCACCGTTCGTGCCGGCGGTGCGGAACTACTATCAGACCGATCCGATCAGCCGCGCGAGCCCGACCATGGCGGAATGCACCGCGACCTATCGGACGGCGCTTGCCGTCGCGGCGGAGTGAGGCCATGAGCTTCTTCTTCGAGAACCCCATCGGCATCACGATCCTGACACTGCTTGAGGCGCTGGCGATCATCGTGCCGGTGCTGATCATGATGGCCTACCTCACCTATGCCGAGCGCAAGGTGCTGGCGGCTATGCAGTTGCGCAAAGGCCCGAACATCGTCGGGCCCTTCGGGCTGTTCCAGCCGTTTGCCGACGCCATCAAGATGATGTTCAAGGAAACGGTGATCCCGGAAGGCTCGAACCGGGTGCTGTTCCTGCTGGCGCCGATGCTGACCTTCGGGCTGGCGGTGATGGCCTGGGCGGTGATTCCGGTGAACGACGGCTGGGCCATCGCCAAGATCAATGTCGGCATCCTGTATCTGTTCGCGATCAGCTCGCTGGGCGTGTACGGCATCATCATTGCCGGCTGGGCCAGCAACTCGAAATACGCCTTCCTCGGCGCCATGCGCAGTG
>JAKBCB010000562.1 GCA_021808185.1 Pseudomonadota bacterium | reverse complement strand
GTTGCACGAGCCGGATCACCACGCCGTTCGGCGTCCCGTTCAAGCCGCCCAGGCCGTTCATGCCTTTTTCCCTCAACGTCCGATGGAAAGTTCGCCGGGCATCCCGCGCAGCGCGCGCCCCGGCCGCACAGTCGCCGCCAGGATCGCGAGCGTCACCACGTACGGCGCGGCGTAGAACAGGTAATAGCCCTTGGTGACGCCGACCGTCTGCAACGACGGCCCGAGCGCGCCGGCGGCGCCGAAGATCAGGGCTGCCGTGATGCAATGCAGCGGGTTCCAGCGCGCGAACACCACAAGCGCCACCGCCATCAAACCTTGGCCCGACGACAATCCTTCGTTCCAGCTTCCCGGATAGGACAGCGACAGAAACGCGCCGCCCACGCCGGCCAGCGCGCTGCCGGCCGCCGTCGCGAGCAGCCGCACGCGGTCGATGGACAGGCCGAGCGCCCGCGCCGCGTCCGCGCTGTCGCCGACGATGCGCACGCGCAGGCCGATGCGCGTGGCACGAAAGAACCAGTGCATGGCAACGGCCGCGGCGAGGCCCAGGAAGAACAGCGGCGAGACTTCCAGCGCGCTGCGGATCGGCGCGGCACCCGACCAGAAGCCGAGCGGAATCGCCGGCAGGTGCGGCGCTTCCGGCTGCACGTAGGGCTTGCCGAAGAAGAACGCGATGCCGGTGCCCGCCAGCATGATGGCGATGCCCATGGCGACATCGTTGACGCGCGCAAGCGCGCAGATCGCCCCATGCAGCCCGCCGAGCAGCGCGCCCGCGAACGCCGCCACCAGCACGCCGGCCCACGGGCTGCCGGTGTGGTACGAGGTGGCGTAGGCGACCATGGCACCCAGCACCAGCACGCCCTCGTTGCCGAGATTGATACGCCCGGAGCGTTCCGTCAGGCACTCGCCGAGGCTGACGAACAGGAACGGTGTGGATACGCGCAGCGCGCCCGCGGTCATCGCGATCAGCACCGTGGTCAGCGGGGCCATGCGGCTAACTCCTTGCCCGTGGCTGGAACCAGGCGATGCGGCCCGGCATGGTGTCGCTGGCCAGGATGGCGACGAAAATGAAGCCTTGCAGCACCTGCACCGTCGCGTCCGGCAGCCCCATGCGCCGCTGCAACAGCCCGCCGGCGGCACCGATGCCGCCCAGCAGCACCGACATCGGGATGATGGCGAGCGGATTATGCCGCGACAGAAACGCGATCAGAATGCCGGCATAGCCATACCCCGCGATCAGCGAGGCGTTGGCACGGCCATGCACGGCGGCGACTTCGATCATGCCGGCCAGTCCCGCCGCCCCACCGCCGATCAGGCAGGCAAGGATAATCAGGCGCTCGACCGGCATGCCCTGCAACCGTGCCGCGCGCGGATTGCCGCCGGTGACGCGCATGGAAAACCCGAGGCTGGTGCGCGAGATCAGCACCCAGCACAGCACGCAGGCGATCACGCCGACGGCGAGGCCCGGATGCAGATCGGTGCCCGGCAGCGGGCCGAGCATGTTGGCGTCGCCGATGCCGTAGGTGGACGGCTTGTTCAGGCTCGCCGGGTCGCGCAGCGGGCCTTCGACAAGGTGGTTGAACAGCGCGATGCCGATATACGCCATCACCAGGCTCGCCACGGTTTCGTTGATGCCGCGCCGCGCGCGCAGCAGCCCGGTGATCGCGATCCAGCCGGCGCCGGCCGCGGCCCCCGCGAGCGCCATGGCGATCTGCACCAGCGGCGGCCATGCGCCGGCCAGCGGCAAGGCCACCACGGTCGCGGCCAGTCCGCCCAGCACCACGGCGCCCTCGCCACCGATGATGACGAGGCCGAGTTGCGCCGGCACCGCCACGCACAGCGCCGTCAGCAGCAGCGGCGCCGCGCGCTGCAGCGTGTTCTCCAACGAGAACACGCTGCCGAACGCGCCCTTCCACATCAGCGCGAAGCAGTCGGCGGGCGACTTGCCCAGCAGCAGCAGGAAGATCGAGAACCCGGCCGCCGCGACCAGCAGCGCGGCGAGCGGGCCCGCGACGGATTCCAGCGCCCGCCGCGCAGGGTAGAACCGGTCCCCCGCCGCCGCCGCCGGCGACGAGGCGGCCTGCCCCTGGACCTGCGCGGCGCCGCTCATGCCAGCGAGCCGTTCACGCCTTCAACGAGGTAGTTCATCGACTCGAGTTCGATGGCGGTCTCGGTGTACGCTTGGCCGGCGGGCACCACCGTGTTGCCCTTGTTGTCCTTCAGCGGCCCCTTGAACACCGAGAATCCGCCTTTCATGATCTCGGCCTTGACCTTGTCCGCATGGTCCTTCGCCGCCGCCGACACGGCGGGGCCGTACGGCGACATCTTGACGAAGCCTTCGGCCAGTCCGCCGCGCACGAAATTGTCCAGCGGCTTGCCGGCCTGCATCTCGGCCACGAACTTCTTGTAGACGGTGATCCAGTTCCACTCGGCGCCGGTCAGGTAGCCCTTCGGCGCCAGCGCCGACTGGTTGGCGTGGTAGCCGCAGGTGTAGATGCCGCGCCGCTCGGCGGTTTCCACCAGCACCTTCGGCCCGTCCACATGGCAGGTCACGACATCGATGCCCTGGTCGGCGAGGCTGTTGGTGGCTTCGGCTTCCTTCACCGGCATCGACCAGTCGCCGGTGAAGATCACCTGCGTGGTGATGGAGGGATCGACCGAGCGT